>CAYQFV010000005.1:23029-54529 GCA_964416845.1 uncultured Phycisphaeraceae bacterium
CGTGTAATCCTAGTTCAGTAGCAAGAAGCCTGTGGGGGGTGGCGAGCCGTCTTTCCTCCAGTTCGATTCTCGTGATCGCTAGGGGTGATCCGTGAGAGCCGTTCTTTCGTTCTAGCTTGTATCTGTTCAATCAGTCTCGCTGGTTGTCTACACTCTCGTCGAGTGACGAGGAAAGGAGATCGTGATGCTGCGCCCATTGCTGGGTCTGTTGTGGTGTGGAGTCGTTCTTGTCGGCACTTCCGACGCTCAATCGGTTGTCAACAACAATGAGGGATTGGCCAACACTGCGAACGCCCCACAAGATGCGGCCGACCGGGCGGATACTGTCGTTCCAGAACCCGATCGTGCCGCTGATGTCGGATCCGATGGCCAGGTAGCCGAACCCTTTGACGGACAACAGAGCCCGCCGGGACAGGCAGCTCCTGCGGGTGGCGCGCCAGCGCCGATCCTCGATCCTGATTCGGCGAAGCTTAGCTTTCAGGCGCTGCTCACCGATCCGACGGGCGTTCCGCTCCCGGGCGCGACGGTGAATTTGACGTTCAACATCTATCCGGTGGGTGGCGGAGCAGCGCTGACCCCTGCGATCAACCTCGTCAACGTTCCAATGGCCAACGGTGTCGTCAATGCTCAGGTCCCGGTCGACGCATCGATCTTCGATGGCTCGGGGCTGGAAATGGGTGTCAGCGTCAACGCCGGTGCGGAGCTTTCCCCCCGCACGCCGCTGACTTCCGTACCGTTCGCGTTCCGAGTTGATCGCGTCGCGAGTGCGGAACTTGACGACGTGATCGAACTTGGCGACGCAACGACGGCGGGCCGATTGGGCGTTTGGGGATCGACCTTCGGAAACCTCGAGACGATCGCGTTGATGGGCAACGCCCATCGCATCAGTACCTACGGTGGCGACGGACTCGAGCAGATCCGATTGTGGGGCGAGTCCTGGGGAGAACTCTATCTGTACGACAAGATCGACAACAACCGCACCGTGACTCTGTCAGGAACGTCCAACAGCGGTGGCCAACTGACGCTAACGGATGCGACCGGAGGCTCTGAGATTTTCGCCAACGGTGGCGACGGCACGATCCAAACAGAAGGCGACATTCAACGCGTTTCCGCCATCGGTGGTGTGACGCTCTCCAAACTGTCCGTCAACGGTTCCGGCGGCGCTCTTCGAACCTACGACTCGAGCGGCGACCAAACGGTGGTCATCGGAACGATCGGGAATCAGGCTGGCGGTTTTGCGAACATACACATGGACAGTAGCATCTGGCCGGGCGTTCAACTTCTGGGTGGATCGACTACCGCGGGCGGTTCGATCTTGCTACGCCGTGGCTCGAACGACACCACATTCACGCTGGAAGCGTCCGAAAGCGGTACGGACGGTGCGCAGCTAACGATGGAGGAGGCAGACGGAACGGTGACGGTCGACATCGACGCTCAAGAAGGCGCGGGGGCGGCGATGCGTCTGTCCGATAGCGGTGGCGAGCAGAACATTATCATGGACGCTCAGGAAGGTTCCGCTGGCGGCGGCGTCCTGTACATCTACAATGACGCGCACGTTCAAACCATCGAAATTGACGGTCAGGAAACCGACGGCGCGGCGGCCATCCGCCTTCGGGATTCCACCGGCGTTACCCGGATAACGCTCGATCCGCAAGTCACCGGCGGCGGACGCATCACGACGCCGGTCCTGCGAATCACCGGTGGTTCGGATCTGTCCGAACAATTCGACGTGCGAGGAGATGCCAAGCCCGGCATGGTTGTCTGCATCGATCCCGCCAACCCCGGCAAGTTGATCGTCAGCCACCGTCGATACGATCGAACCGTAGCCGGCATCGTCAGCGGTGCGGGCGACGTCAAGCCTGGCATGCTCATGGGGCAGGATGGTTCGGTGGCGGACGGAAAACACCCAATCGCGCTGAGCGGGCGAGTTTACGTCTTTGCCGACGCTTCCAACGGGCCGATCCTCCCGGGCGACATGCTGACGACGTCCGACGTCGCCGGCCACGCGATGAAAGTAGACGATTTCGATCGTGCCCACGGAACGATCATCGGTAAAGCGATGACGTCGCTGACCAAGGGCAAGGGCCTCGTTCTCGTTCTGGTGTCGTTGCAATAGCGCGGCGAAGGAACGCAAGGAGATCAAGCCATGAAAATGTCTACGACTCGATTCAACAACGCCCGCGCATCGCTCACGCTGTTGTGCATCGTGATGTTGGCCGCCCCTGCGCTGTCGCAAGTTGTCGCCCAGCGTGCGCCGACCCGACCACGATTGTGGTCCACCGACGATCCGGTGTGTGTTCTGACGTTCAATCCCACCCACGCGCCATTGGCGCTCCCCGCACCCTACACGCCGCCCTCGATCGCAGAGATGTTCGGCGAGGGCGTGACGGAGAATGACCTCATTCCCACCGGGCCTGGGACTGCCGATGTCGGCGCCAACATCAACATGACCGTCGTCTACGGTGACGGCGCGAATGAAGGTTTCAACGATCCGACACTGGGCGCGGCTCGCAGAGCTGCGTTTTCGTTCGCGATGGGCCGCTGGGAGGCAAATCTCCAAGGGCCCGGCAACATCACCATCAACGCAACGATGACTCCGCGAGGGGGAACGGCGGGAGGCGCGGTGCTCGCGTCGGCCGGACCGGCGGGTTTCTGGAAAGACTTCACGCACGCTCCGGTAGCGGGGACATGGTATTCCGAAGCCCTCACCGAGATCATCTCCGGGAGCGACCCCGACACGGGCACACTCGACATCAACGTTGATTTCAACAGCGATGTTGATAACGGCACTGTGCTGGGGTCCAGGGATTGGTACTACGGAACCGATGCGAACCCCGGTTCGGACATAGACTTCGTCACCGTGACGATTCACGAACTGGATCACGGTTTGGGGTTCACCGGCTCGTTCAATTCGTCCGGCGCGTGGGGAGGCGGAACTCCGCAACCGTTTATCTACGACCGTTTCCTGGTCAACGGCGCCGGGACGCAACTCATCTCGCTACCCGTATCGTCGAGCAACGTCACAGGCAACAACGTGTTCTGGAACGGACTCAAGGCTCGGTTCGCCTACAACAACTTCTTCGGCAGTCCGGGCAACGTTCCCATCTTCGCTCCGACGCCGTGGAATGGCGGGTCGAGCATTTCCCATTTGAATGAAAGCACATTCACCGGGGCGTGGGATTTGCAGACGCCAAACTACGACACTGCCAACCACCAGCCCGATCTCATCGTCTTGGGGGTTCTGCAGGACATCGGGTACAGCCTTCCAAGGTCGCGATACGTTGACGACAACGCTTCCGGTTTCGAGGAGGGCAGCAGTGGTAACCCCTTCAACACGGTGATCGAAGGTGTCAACGCAGTTCCGGTCGGTGGACACGTCAGGATTCTCCCCGGCACGTATCCGGAATCCATGACCATCACCAAGGCGATGTTCCTACGCAGTTGCGGCGGAACCGCCACCATCGGACCGGGAGCACCATAACTATGAATCCACACAAAAAGACAGGAATCGATAATATGATGTCTTGGAAACGTCTTTGCCTCGCGGTCGTGCTCGCAGCGCTGCCAAGCGTGGCGAACGCAGCCATTCGCGTGCCAAGTGGGTTCGAGGTCGCCACTCTCGCAGGGTCTACTCGAGCGGATACTCCACGACTCGAAGCGATCCGCAACAGCGCCTATGGCGAGGGCGTGATCGCCGCATTCATGGACGGGACCACCCTGCGATTGCTGCGCATTTCGGAGTCCGGCGTCCAGGAACTCATTCGGACGCCCGGGTTCGAACTCGGCTCGCGCGTGGCAGACATTCGATTCGACACGTCGAGAACGTTTGGCAACAGATTGTTCTTAACCGTCGCGTCGCCCGCTCCCGCACCAAGCCCTAACGGCCTCGCCCCATTGGTCACAACGCAATTCTTCACCGTCGCGCCCGATGGGTCCATCAAGCTGGGCACCACCCTGGGTAGCTCAAGAGACCCGATGGTCCTGCTCATGGATTTTACGCCCGCAGTCAACGGCTACCTGGAGGGTGTCTATTTTGTAGACGCCAACCCAGTCGGCGGATCGAGTCTTCTCCACGCTGATCCCGCGTTGGCAATCACGTCGCTCGCCCGTCACGCCGTTCCAGCAAGACGCACCGAGACCATGGTTCGCGGTGTGGAGTTCGACCCAAACGGCAGCCTCGACGGCCTGCTGGTCATGGCGGATTCTGACGCCGTCGACGATTTCACCGGCATACTGCTGATGAAGTCCGACCTCTCATTCGGCGGCATTGGCACGCCGGTTTCGATCGCCGCGCGAGAATACCGCGACATGGCGATCAGCCCGCGCGGTGATTTTGGCCGGGCGCTGTACGCCACCGACCGCGTGGCAGACTTCGTCTTCGTGGTCGATCAATTCGGAGCCCACGAACCGTTCGTCAAGGGCTTGAAAATCGTCGAGTCCATCACGATCGATGACGCAGGCCAAAACATGTACATCTCCGACCTGAACGGCGTGCACCGTGTACGCGTCATGCCGCCGCCGCCCGTTCTGGCTGCGTGCAACGATGTTTCCGCCGGCGTGGTGACCACCGATACCGACACGATCGTCAACGTCGGTCAAGCGGTGATCGGGCGAGCCTTTGGTGACAACATCGTCATGCACACCGGTCTGATCGCCTGCATCGCGGCAACAACCGTTGAAGCAGTCGCGGGCGACTGCAACGCCGATCGCCTGGTGGATCTGGAAGACTACGGCTGTTTCTTTAATTGCGTGACGGGCGAGGGCGGCGGAATCGACCCGGGATGCAGCCCGTTTGATTTCGATTTCGACGTCGACGTGGACACGATCGATTGGCACGTGTTGCAAACGCTGTTCACGGTCGCCGTCGGACCGTAACCACCATCATGCGTTGGCTGCTGCCAACGTGACCCACAACCCGGAACGGTCCGCTCGGGCGTCACTGCCCGGGCGGACCTTCTTCGTTCACTGTCGCGCGGTGGACCCCAAAACATCGTTTGCCATCGCCATGGGTGTTCGTCTACAGTCAATGATTGACGGGCGCGGTCGCCCGCGGACCATGATCTTGTTGGCATGAACGGATCGAAACCATGACCTTTACCAACGTCGCTCTCATCGGAACGGGCATCATGGGCTGCCCCATGGGGCTCAACCTCATGAAGGCAGGATTCTCGCTGGCTGTCCATTCTCGCACCCGCCCGAAAGCTCAGCCGTTGCTCGACGCCGGCGCGCGCTGGGCTGACTCTCCTGCGAACGCATCCGCGCACGCAAACGCCGTCATCACGGTCGTCCCCGACTCGCCCGATGTCGAGAGCGTGTATCTCGACAAGAACGGCGTCTGTGAAACCCTCAGCCACAGCGCCCTCGCGATCGACATGTCGACCGTTTCGCCGGAAACGGCGAGACGAGTCGCGCAGGCCGTCCGAGATCGCGGCGCGGACTTTCTCGATGCACCCATCTCGGGCGGAAAGACCGGTGCAATCGCAGGGACCCTCGCGATCATGGTCGGGGGAGACGAGCAAACATTCGAGCTCGCTAAGCCTCTACTACAGGCCATGGGCAAAACCATCATTCACTGCGGTCCATCCGGCGCTGGGCAACTGACCAAGCTTTGCAACCAGATCATCTGCGGACTCAATCTGCTCGCTGTGAGCGAGGCGATGGTCTTCGCAAAGAACGTCGGTCTCGACGCGGGCACAATGCTCAACGTCGTGTCGTCCGGCGCGGCCGGCTCGTGGGCGGTCGAACATCTCGGGTCGCGTATGCAGCAGCGAGACTTCGACCCCATGTTCATGATCGACCTGCAACAAAAGGACCTGCGCATCGCCCTCGAAACCGCCCGAGCAGACCGAACCCCGCTCCCCGGAACCGCGATGGTCCACCAGCTACTCGCCGCCAATCAAGCCGCCGGAGAAGGCCGTCAAGGCACCCAAGCACTGCTCAAAACGCTGGAGCGCTTGGCCAACTTGCCCGGCGATTGAGCGCACCGCGCTTGTCGCGCGGACGGGTCGAATGGTAGAATCGGCGTCGGCCATGGATACCACCCGTCCATCATTGCTCATACGCGTCAAGCAGAAGGATGACAACAGCGCTTGGCGAGAGTTCTATCGGCTTTACGCCCCACTGCTGTCGCGTTTCGCGCGGATTCGAGGCCTGCGAGCCGAAGAGGCGGAAGACGTCGCGCAAGAGTGTATGAACGTCCTTTCGCGCAAGATGAAAACGTTTGATTATTCCCGAGGCCGGGGCTCGTTCAAGAATTACCTGTTCACGCAGGTGAGCAATCAGATCGCCGACCGGTTGCGTCGCAAGCGTCCGAGATTGGCGGAGAGCGGCGAACTGCGAAAGCTTGCTGCCCGCGCGGAGGAAGAGTCGGTGGAGCAATGGGATCGTCATTGGTTGCAGCAGCATCTGACCTACTGCCTGAAGACCATCGAGACCGAGTTTTCGTCCACGACGATCACGGCGTTCAAGCTGTACGTGCTCAAAGAGTGGCCTGTCGACGAAGTGTGTCGCACGCTCAACATCACTGCCAACCAAGTGTATCTTGCGAAGTCTCGCGTAACTCGTCGGCTTCGGCGTGAACTGACCGACCTCGTGGGCGATGTGGTATGAGACTGTTGATCGAGTCTTCCGCCGTCTATCGCCGGCTGAATTCATAGAATCGCCCTGATTGAGTTTGCTCGGTCGGCGGGTGCGAAGCTTGGAGTTACACGGTCGTGTCTTCGTGCCTCAACATCGCGGATTTTGAACGCTTTCACATCGGCAACGTCGACGAGGTCACTGCTCGGCGCATCAGCGATCATCTTTCGTCGTGCGAGTCCTGCCGCAGCGAATACGAACATTTCCGAGCCGACCAAAGCTTTCTCCGGCAGGCGAAATCTCTCCTCACGTCAAGAACCGATGATGGCGACGACCCGACACAAACAGGGTCGGATGTGAGGATTGTGCAGGACAAACATTTCCCCAGAATCGACGGCTATCGCATCATCGACGTTCTGGGGCAGGGCGGGATGGGCGTTGTCTATCGCGCGGTCCAAGCGAAACTGAAGCGCACCGTCGCGCTCAAGGTGCTTCCCGCCGTGATCGGCGCAGCAAGTCCATCGGCTGTGTCGCGGTTTCGGCGCGAAGCGCATTCAGCCGCCCGGCTGCACCACACCAACATCGTCCCGATTTACGATTTCGGCGAGTCGCACGGCGGCTACTACTACGCGATGGAACTGATCACGGGGCAACCGCTGAATGTCCTCGTGCGGCGGTTTTCAGAGCAGAACGCGGCGTCTGCCTCTCCGACGCGCCTAGCGGACCTGCTTCACCACCTGACATCCGATCCCGACGGAGTCGGCGCGCTCGACGTCCGCAGCAGCGACTCGTCGGGCGGGTCGATCGCCACGGCGGAGTTGCGTGCCCCGGGCAAAAGCCGGCAGTACTTCCGACAGGTCGCCCGATGGATCGCAGACGCCGCCGATGCCCTGCACTATGCCCACGGCGAGGGGATTATCCATCGCGATATCAAGCCGGCGAACATTCTCTTGTCGGCGGAAGGGCGAATCATGATCGGCGATTTCGGCCTGGCCAAGAGCGCCGACGAGGAAACGCTCACCATGACCGGGTCGCTGCTGGGAACGGTTCGATACTTGAGCCCGGAGCAGGCGATGGCCCGGCGGGTCCCGGTGGATCATCGCACCGACATCTACTCCCTGGGCGCGACGATGTACGAACTGCTGACGTTTCAGCCGGTCTATGTGTCGGACGACGACAAGCAGATCCTCAGCGCGATCATCACGAAAGAGCCGGTCGCCCCGCACAAAATCATACCGTCCGTGCCCAACGAGCTTGAAACCATTTGCCTCAAAACGCTGGAGAAATCGCCCGACGCCCGGTACGACACCGCGCGGGCGATGGCTGAAGATCTGCGCCGATTCATCAGCGATTTGCCGATCGTCGCGAAGCGGCCCGGGCCTCTGAAACGAGCCCTGAAGTTCGCAAGACGGAGAAAGGCGCTGGTCACTGCTGTGACTGCCATCACGCTGTTCGTCGCAGCCTCCGTCGGGTTGGTGATTGTTGAGCGCCAGCGCAAGGAGGCTGAGACAACGCGACTTCTCGATGCCGGGCGCCGCGCGTTGAAAGACAACGATTTTGACGCCGCTGAATCGCTCTTCAGGGACGTACTCCGTCTCGATCCGCGTAGCGCGATCGCGCTGGGAAACATCGCGATCGCCAAGAAGGACAAGTACGTAAGCCAATCGCCTCGCGCTGCCAAGCCTGAACTTCTGGCCGAAGCGGATGACTACTTCGACCGGGCGATCGAACTCGCTCCCGATAAACCGAAACTGTGGAACATTCGGGGTGTTTCGCTCTATCTGGCTGGTCGTCTGGACGAATCGGAACGCGCGTTACAAAAAGCGCTTTCGCTGGACCCCGAACTGTATTCGGCCGACGCCAACCTCGCGCGGGTGTTCGCCATAAAGGGCGAGTGGGATCTTGCACTTGAACATGCGATAGCCGTGACGCATCTTGATGCCGATCACAGGTTCGACAAATACGCAGTAGGTGCGTGGCGAACTTTGGGAACCATTCAGATGTTCTTGAACGAGCCCACCGCGCTGGAGTCGTTGGAGAACGCGAAAAAGTGTGAATCCGACAACAAGGGCGCGTCGCTGTTGCTCGCCCGTTACCATCTAATGCACGAAGGCAAGCGTCACGCAGAGGACGCCCTTTTCCACGCCCGTAACGCAAGGGAACACAGCGCGCTCGAAGATGGCCGGGTGCAACGCGTCAGCGCGCAAGCGAGTTTGCGAAACGGAGAGTATCGCCTGGCCATCGAATTCGCAGGCAAAGCGATTCGCATGGGAGACCTACCCGTGGTCAACCATCTCCTGATGGCGGTCGCGTACGCCCGGCTGGGGGAAGTCGAACAGGCCCGAGCGGCGATGGCGAAGGCTGAAGAATTTTGGCCTGACGATTTGCGCACGCCCGGCAGCTATCGCGTCAACGCAGACCGACAAATCCTGTGGTTCGATCTCGCCGACGAGTTGTACAATTTGCGTACTGCCGCCCAAGGCCTCACCGACCAATGATTGCCGTAACCCCCGATATGCCATCTAGTTACGAATCGGCCCCCACGATGGCATTGCATTTCGTAGCGTCGATCGGGTACCATGGGGCGTGACTGTGTGCGAGCCCTCCACGTCGAGCGGCGTTAGCCGAACAACTCGTCCACGTCGAGCCTCGGTCGTCATCGGATTCACCGATCGCGCCGGACGGGTCGCCGACGCTCGGGCTGGCAACGTACAGAGGGGCGAACGGGCTTCGCAAGTCGTGCCCGTCGAACGTCGTCCGCGAGGATTCGAACTCTTTACGCGAAAGATGCACGTCATGTCCAAAACATTGCGAGTTGCCTTTTCCACGATAATGACCATCGCCGTTGGCGTCACGTCCACAGTTGCGCAAGACTGTCAGCCGAACGGAATTCTCGACGAGTGTGATCTCGATTGCGCCCTGCCCGGATGCTCGGTCCCTGGTTGCGGCAACAGTTTCGATTGCAACGGAAATACGATTCCGGATGAATGCGAGGCGCTCGGGCAGGTCGTTGTTTGGACCGGAGCAGCGGGTGACCTAAGCTGGTCGAACCCGGCGAACTGGTGCCCGCCGATCGTGCCCAATGACGGCATCGTGAGTGTTATCATCGCTGCCCCGTTCCAAGTTGCGATCGACATCCCGGTGTCAATCGGATCGTTAACCTTGGAAGTTGGCGGATCGCTGGATGTGAGCGGTGGGGATCTTTCGGTCATCGGGCCTGACGGCATGCTCGTTCGCGGCGCGGTGACCATCAGCAACAATCGAACGATCGATGTCGCCGGCGATCTGGTGATCGCCTCCATGGGAAGCTTAGGGCCACCAACCGGCGGTTTACCGACTGACGCGTCTGTTGTCCGAGCGGGCAACATCACTATTTTTGAGAGCAATCCTGGCGAACTTGCCGGCCGATTAACCCTGCGCGGAGCGATGACCGTCTTTTCTCGCGGGCGATTCGTGATGGACGGCACGAACGTGCCTCCCCTGCCTACGTTTCCGATGGCCAGCGCGGTTGCGGGCGGAGATACGCCGCCACTACTGGTTATTAAGGACGCAGCCTCTCTGGACATTGCCGCCGAGATGTCGCTGATCACCAGCGCGGACATCCTGATCGGAACGCCCACGCCGAGTCCGCCCGGTCCGGCGGCGGGTCCGGGGCGAGCGACACTCCGTATCGGCGGAGATTTCGACAATCGCAGCATCGATCCCGCTCGTTTCGATGCGACCGGCGGGCTGCTCATTCTTGACGGAGTCGCTCCACAAGTTTTCGAAGTGGCAAGCCCGAACCTCGCCACAACGTGTGTAGCACTTCAAGCGCCGTTCCTGTTCGATGAGATTCAGATTGCGAGCACGGCGAATGTGACGTTTGTAGACCAATTCGACAACGACGGGGCAGGTCAAAGCAACGCCGAAGTTCAAGCGGTCCGAACGTTTGTGATGGCCTCTGGGGCGTCCATCGTGGTCGATGCTGCCGGCGTCATCGTCGAAAACTTCTCAGGCACGCAGTCGTCAAGCATCACGCTCGTCAACGGCGGGACGTTCACAACGATTCAATCCCTCTGCGTTCCCATCGCCGACCACTGGGCGGTTCTCAGCCTGCTCATCGTCATGCTCTGTGGTGCGACCGTCGCACTTCGTCGCCGCCGTAGCACGTCTCACCAACACGGCGCATGAAACGTCTGGAGCCGATGCGTCGTCGTTGCGATGGGCCGACATACCCCGCCCGGCCGCGAGGCGCTTTGCACAACCCCCAAGAATCGGAGCGGGAGGGATTCGAACCCTCGGTACGGTAACCCGCACACCGCATTTCCAATGCGGCCCCTTCAGCCACTCGGACACCGCTCCAGGTCGCACAGCCACGGTCGGGCGGCCACAGATGAACCATCCGTGACCCCGACGCTTCGTCGCCCGTGCAACAAGATACTACTCCATCGATAGAGCCGGTCAACGCAATTACGGCGGCGGGGAAAAAGACACGGCGATCGAACCGTACCGTGCCATCTCGAAGTCCTGGTCGCAACGCTTCTACGAGCGTCTCTCGACCGGGGAGGCTCCCACGATTTCGTGCGGTCCCAACCCAGCATCGCGCCGCGTCCGTGATTCACATCCGCCTGATCGGATGGTCGCGTTTGGAGTTCTGCCGCACGTCGCGTGAAACTCGGCCTCGCTCGTGCTGGCGGTGCGCGAGGTTGCGAACCTTCCCACCATCACCGTGCGGGCGGCCTGGAGGTAGTGGGCGGTCCGGCATCAACGAAAGCACGCCCTTCCCGGTATAGCTGCAGCCGTGTCTCAACGGCATCGATAAGATCACCGCGGTTGCTGGCACGGGCCACGCTCAGGGAGTCTCGGGCAAGCTTCACCGCCCGATCGAACTGGCCTGCGGCAGCCATCGCCGCCGCTGCGGTATCAAGCATGACAGCGCCCGGCCGAGCCGCCAGCTTGAGGGCGTGCTGGCTGAGTCGCACCGCTTCGGTGGGATTTCGGACGTTTGGATCAGGGTGCGTAGCCAGTATCCAAGCGGCGTCGCTGAAGGCGGCTGCCAGGTTTGGACTGAGACGCGCCGCCTTGAGGAACTGCGCGAGGGCCTCCCGAAGTCGCCCAGTCTTCTTCAGAACGATGCCCAGGTTGTATTGGGCCGAGGCGAAACTCGGCGCCAATCGCACTGCCGCAGAGTATGCTTCGATGGCGGAATCCATATCGTTCTTGGCGAAGAAGGCGTTGCCGAGGTTGTAGTGAGCCTGGACGAGGTTGGGTTTGAGCCGCAACGCTTCACGGTAGCACGCGATGGCAGCGTCGATATTGCCACGCGATCCCAACAGTATGCCCATGTTATAATGGGCTTCAAACATGTCGGGCCTCAATGAGATCGCCCGGCGATAGTGCTTGATGGCCTCTTCGGGCTGACCTTCCGCGTCAAGTGCCTTGCCGAGATTGTTAAGAGCGCGGACATTCTCAGGCAGCGCCTTGACCACCGTCCGCCAGAGCGACACCGGACTGGCATAGTCGCGATTCCGACGAATCGTACCTGTAGCGAGAGCAGTGGTCGCGAGCACGACAGCTACGATTCCGAAAATACGCATCGCGCCCGCATTTCGTGGCCACTTCGCCCACACCTTTTCCGACGAACTCGCGCGGTCTGCAACCCATAATAGAAAGGCGTAGCCACATACAACCAGCAAGACAATAAGCCCCATTAGCGGGACATACACGCGCCGTTCCGCACCAACCTCCGATCCGATCGGGACAATGGTCGACGTTGGCGCGAGAATCGCAAAAAACCAAATTGCGCAATAGGCCAAGGGGCGCATATATCGAAACAATGCGAGCGTTCCGGCCACTAGAATCCCCAGTACGACAGCATGCAACGCGACCTCGCGGGCAAGTCGTGGACCGGGGTAGCCGTAGTCCGCAATCAACGTATGAGGCCAAAAGACGCGAGTCAAGTAGCCAACCACCAGGATCGATTGCTCGGCTGCGTAGTCGAGCGGGCCGACGCGTTGGTCATAGCCGACATTCGTGTCTGGAAATGCGATCATTAGAGTGGCCAAAATCGCCCAAGTCGCCGCCAGTCCGGCGTACAGTCCGCGCCGGCGAACGAACACGTCACGAAAGGGCCTGTCGGCGAAAACGCAGTCGTACAGCACTACCATTAGCGGGGCCGTGACCATCACCTGCTTGCTGGCCATGCCAAGAGCGCACACTGCAATTGAAGCGGCATGCCAGAGGCCACTTCGACGCGATCGAAGACCGCGGATTGCGCAGTAGAGCGTTAGAACGTAAAACAGGCCCATCATTGACTCGGTGCGCTGTGAAAGGTAGTTGACGCTCTCCGTTTGCAGCGGGTGGACCATCCAGAGGAGGGCGCTGGTCAACGCCAGGCCGTTCGACGCCTTGCGAAATCGTTCCGGTACAACCGTGCTCTCGAGGGACCGCCGAACCACCCCGAACAATGCAATGGCCGTCAGGATCAGCACGCCGATGTTGAAGAGATGATATCCCCGGACATGCAGGCCTCCCAACGCATAATTAACCGCGAAAGACAGGGCGACGACCGGGCGCCCGCCGGCGCTGGGCGTTGGCGACTGACACAGATTCATTGGCGGCCACAACTGTCGAATGTGCTGATTCCGAACAATGCCGGAGAAATCATCCAGGAAGAAGGTACCATCAAGGCTGTTGGCATACGCAGCCGCACCAATGACGACCAACAATGCCGCGAAGGCAAGGTTCCGCAAGCGGTGGGTTTTCAACGGCGCCGGCGCTTTCGTCACGGCGCGACCTTTTGGGGTGGACTGCCGGACACGCTTCATGACGAATGACCTACCAGCTTACGGATACGCGGTTCGTTCTCTGAACATCGCGAGTCACTGACCAATGGCGTCGGCGCCGACGTTGCCGGCCGCGATCTCGGCTTGGTGCAGGACCTGCTCAGCCAGTTCGACGGCGTCCTTGAAATCTTCCGCGGCAGCGTACGGCGCAGTCAAGCCCTGAGTATCCTGACAGCGGGGCATCCCGTCAATCGAACTCCACGTTCTGGCAGAAGGAACAATTTAGCCCCTTGTGCATGATCGCACCCAGCGAGTCATTCGCTATTTCGCCCCGAAAGATCCGTGCCCCCGGCAAACATTCAAGCAGAATGACCCCGAACGACCAGATGTCGGGCCGCTTGTCGAGCGCTCGACGACGAACCTGCTCGATACTCTTATGGTCGACTGTTTCGAAGACAACAGTCGGTCTATCGCGGTCACTGTCTGTACGCCGCTCGTCCCTGCACGATCAACGCCTTCCGCAGGCGAACGGGTGATGGACGGGTGTTGGGCATCCGTATGATCGCAACCGCTTTTTTTGACCACGCCACCCAATTGCGGTATCTGTTCAGCCGTATCGATTTCGATCATGATGCCGCCCCACGGAGACGCCGCAACGCGACAGAACACGTTGCCAGCCATATGAGCACACCAACGTCACAACCGCGGCAGGAAACCCCTGCCGACTCCGACGATCGCAGCGACGCCGTCATTCGCCATTGTTGCCAATGTCACCAACCGGTGTTCGAAGACTCTGTGCTTTGCCCGATGTGTGAAGCCAGCCTCAACATCGGCGACCCGCGAGCCTACGCGCCCCAAAAAACCCGTCTCGCAAGAATCGTCGCTGCCATCGCCCTCGTGCTCTTCGTCGGGTCAATGCTTCTCCTGTTCGGCATCTTGGTCACCAGGCCGAACTGACGCGGGCCATACCTATCGCGCGTGGAGCAAAAAACACGCCCGCCAACCGGCACAAGGCCGACGGGCGGGCGGTGATGTTTCTTGTCTGTCGCCAAACGCTCAACACATGACGTTGGCCACTTGCCGGATCCTACTGATCCTCAACCGCGATATCCGCATTCGGCTGCCCGGTATCATCGATGAAGGACGTCACCCGGATGACCTTGTTGCACGTGAACGACAGCCCCGACCCCTCGCCCAGCGATAGGTCGAACGTCTGCGTGAACACTTCGATGTCTCCCACGATCGGCGCCGCGAGGACGACCGATACATCAGCCGAAACACTTTCCGGGCAAGGCGCTTCCACCATGATGTCATCAAACGGCTCGAGTTCGCGAGACCCCCGATCGGTGCATTGCTCACCCCCTACGTAGGTTCGGGTGATCGCAAAATCGACCCGAACGCCCACGCCCGCCGTCAGCACGTCCGGCAGCGCGATACCAAAACTGTTCTCCGCGAACGCTTCCGCCTCGGCCCGCGTGATGGTGTTGACGATCGACACTGCAATGCTATCACCGTTGCCAGCGCCGTCGCATCCGCCGAGTTCGCCAAATCCGTCACCGTCTTCATCCGGAAGGTCTTCGGTGTTGTCCAACGTGTCTGTAGACGGCGGCGGAACCACCGGACATCCTGTGTTGAACGATACGATCGCGAGCAACGCAGCCAACATCGACAGGTTCTTTACGTTCATCATACATCCGGCCTCCATGCGAAAAGTTAGAATTGTTCAGACAACGCAGCAGACGCCGCGATACCCGATTCCCGAACCCGTGCTCCCGCCGCCACTCAAACACGGACCCCTGCGTCAACAATGGTATCGTTACGATACACCAAATATCCGTCAACCCGAAATCATCACAATTGCACCAAGAAGCTGTCAACCGCGGTCCCGCGATCCTGCCCCAGCCCCGTTCGCACGGACGCCACTTTCCAGCCTCTCGATCGCCGTGGCAGCCGCCGCATCTCGCGGGTTCACCGTGAGCGCAGCCCGGTAATGCCGCAACGCCTCATCCGGCCGCCCAACCGCCTCCAACGCAACTGCCAAGTTGAAATCGGCATTCGCCCGACCCGGCTCGATAGACAATGCGGCTTGATAATGCTCAATCGCCTCGCCAAAACGCCCCGTCAGCGACAGACTGTCGGCCAAAAACTGCTGCAACCGCGGCGCGCCGGGATACAGTGTCACTGCACGCTCGAAATATGGCACGGCACGGGCTATCTCCCCGCGTTCAGCGAGCGTCGCCCCAAGATTGCCGAGCTGTCCTGCGTCAAGCTCTGACTCTGGATTGATCGGCCAGTTCACCCAGACCGCTCCAAGGAACATGACCGCGACGGGCAATCGCAACCGACGCCAATATCCGCCGATGGCCAACGACACCATCTCGACAACACCACTTGCCGCGAACATCACCACGCACAACACGATGGGAAAGCGATACCGACCGAACACGTAGAACGCCGACACCGACACCGCCATCGCCATCATTACCCAGAAAAGAATCCCCGGCTCGCAGCCGCGTCGCCATCGGATGGCCAACCCTGCCAACCCCAGTGGACACAACACGCCAAAACCGAACATCCACCCCAGCCCGTTCAACAGCCAGGACGACTCTCGGTAGATGTAATAGCTTTCCGTGTCGGGGATCTCGTACCGATTCCACACCAGCCACCACTTCACGCCCATTAACTTCAACCACCCGATCGGATCGGATCGGATGTACGACAACGCCCGTCCCAGCCAGTAGTCCGACACATCCTGAGCGCTCAGCGCCCGCCCCACCGCCCGCTCGGCAAGCTTCGTTGCGTCAACCTGCTCGAACTCCGGCGTCTCTCGACCCGGAATCATCGGCTGATAGCGACCGTCTGCGTTTTCGTGATTGCCCATGTAGAAGTTCGGACCCGCCTGAAACGTCGTCAGCTTGAAACTCCCACCGCTGCGATAGTTGTGTACACCCACCGGCGTCAACACGGCAGCCACGCCCGCCATCATCGCCGCCACCCATGCGAGACGTCGCTTCGTATCCGCCCGCACGTCGCCGCGCGTCGCGCCTTCTTCGACAGCACCGGGCTTCTTGTTCGTACAATCCAACGTGCGCAAACGGATCAGCCAGACCGCGAACAGTGGAACCAGTACGAGCGCGTTCTCGCGCGTGATCGACAGCAACCCGGCCGCGACCCCCACGCCGAACCACACCCACACCCTCGGTCGAGATCGACCGACAGCCAACAGGTACAACACCGTCGCCAGAAGAAACGATGCCAGCGATGTCTTTTGAATCACACCGTCGAAATAGATCGCCGGCGGGTAGACGCACAGCATCAGCCCCGCAACGACCGCGGTCCGCCGCTCCATCAACCGCCCGCATGCAAGACCGACCAGCACGCAGCCTGCCGACCCCATGGCCGCCTGAATCAGGCGTACCACCCACAGGTCGCGTCCGACGATCGAGTAGATGCTCGCTAGAAAATAGGGATACAGCGGGGCCTGATAGAACGCATCCGATTGACCGAACCAGTCAGCGGCGATTCGACGCGCCCACGCATCGTATGCCGCAGCGTCGCCCACCAGATGGTCGAAGTAAACCAACCCCTCGACTTGAAACAGATAGATCAGCCGAACAACGAACGCCAACCCGAACACGCCTGCCCAGACAACGGCATCCCGCTTCCAGCCGGCGTTCGCAGAAGTCGTCAATAAAATCCCAGCGCCACCGTTCACCGACCGCTCACAACTTCAGCGATACAATCATCGCAGACTGACCGACCGATCGCCCTTCGCGCCGATACGAATAGAACCTGTCGTCGCAAATCGTGCACGTTGTCGTCAGGTCGATCCGGTCACTCGACAGGCCGGCGGCGTGCAACTGTATCCGATTCGCCGTTCCAAGGTCCAGAAACGTCCGCCCGCCGCGCGTCTCCAGCGCGTCGCCCCACGCCCCGTTGAACCCGCCAAACGCCGACACCACGTCGTCGCCCACCTCGTAACAACACGCCCGCGCACACGGGCCAACCATCGCGATGCAATGGTCAGGCGTGCAGCCATACGCCTCCGCCAGCGTCTCCACCAACGCACCAGATATCTTTGCGGCGGTTCCCCGCCAACCGGCGTGGGCCACCCCCACCGCATGGCGAACGGGGTCGTACACCGTCACAAGACAGCAATCCGCCGTCAACGCCACCAACGGTACGTCAGGCTCGTCCGTCACCAACCCGTCCACCTCGGCGATTCGAGGTTTCGACCGGTCGCGACCGGCTCCGATGGAATCGCCATCGACCACCACTACGCGCCCGCCGTGCACTTGTCGACCAAGCGTCAAACGGTCGAACGGGATCGACAACGCGTGGCACACACGTCGTCGTCGCGCGGCGCTGCCGCCAATGTCCGGCCCGACGCTCAGCGCCATATTCGTATCGCGCTGCGTCAGCCCATGCACCAATCCGACCTCGCGCGAGAGCAACCGCGATTGCCAAAACGCGATCCCGCCGATCGTCACCGACTCCATACTCAATTCCCGTCGGCCGTCAGCGTGGACCAGCGCGTAGCAACACCTTGATGTTCTTCGCGTCTTCAGACGCGGCAAACGCTTCGACGCCGCGGTCCAAACCGTATGTCCGTGCGATCATCAAGCCGACATCGATCTCTCGTCGCGCCAACGCTGCAATGGCGTCCGCAAACGGGCCACAACGACTGCCGACGATCGTCACCTCGTTCACAACCACCCGCGACAAATCGACGCGGGCGTCGCCGGCATACGTGCTCTTGATCACAACGGTCCCCCGTGGTCGAACCAGACGCAGCGCTGCGTCGAGCCCCTCAGCGGACCCCGTGCACTCCACCACCACGTCGCGATCATTGCGACCGGTCATTTCGGCCACCGGCGTCGCTTGAACCCCGCGCTTTTCACAAAACGAAAGCGTCAGTGGGTTTCGCCCGTACACGTCGAGCCTGCATCCGATGCGTGCCAGAACCTGCATCACCAGCAAGCCCAGCCGCCCGCTGCCCACAACCGAAACCTGCATCCGAGGTTCAATACGGACCTGCCTGATGACCGCGTACGCAGCCGCCAGCGGTTCAACGAAGACAGCCTCCTCGTCCGAAATCACGTCGGGAATTAAATGCAGATTCCGCTCGGGAACCGCCACGAACTCGGCAAAGCATCCGTCACGCCCGGCGATGCCCAACACCGTGCGACGACGACAATGCGCTGACAACCCCGCCTGACACATATCGCAACCGCCGCAAACGCAGTTGATCTCAGCCACGACGCGCTTGCCCGACCACTCCGTAGGTCCATCCACCACCGTGCCGACCATCTCATGGCCCAACACGCCCGTGAAGTTCATATACCCCCGTGTAATGTGATGATCCGTCGCGCAGATTCCCGCCAAGTGAACGCGTACGAGGCACTCACCATCGCCGGCGGATGGCTGTGGCTGATCCTCAACGTAGCGCAATTGCTTGTCGAACCTGATCGCTTTCAACGTCGCACACGCTCCACCATTCGACTCTCACGTCGCGCTGTCCTGCCGCTCAACATCATTTCGCCGGGACGAACACGTCTCAGCTACTGTTGCTCGGTGGGCTTTCTCCACGAAAACGCGCTCTTCACCCGCCTGCCCATCCGAGTCCACCATCCCGGTTTCGGCGCGGATCCGAGCTGATCGTCAATCTGTCCACGCATTGCAAACGGATCGGTTGACCGCCCCAACCACGTCTGCCACGCCCGTGCGTCGTGCCGGTGCGTCACGCCGGTCAAGTGCATCAACGATTGCTCCGAGTGGTACACCACGCCGAAATCTGCGTCGTTCAATCCTCCGATCAGCGCGACCAACGATTCACGCGATGCGATCCCACCCAACAACCGCGCCGCCGCAACGCGAACGTCCCGCGACCGATCGTTGTGCAGCAGTCCCGAAACCTTCGCGACGACCGCTTCCAACTTTTCAGCCGGAACCAGTCCCTGTCGGATCTTCGTATCAAGCCCCCGAATGGCATCCAAACGTACTCGATCGACCGTTCCGACCGTATTGTTGGCAGGCGGTGTTAACAAATCGAGCAGCGTATCGATGGACTTAGGCCTGTCGGATTCAGTGACGATGGCGATCGCAGCGCAGCAAACACTCGGGCTTGCGTCGGTGCGCGCGATCACATCGCACGCGTCCAGCACTGTTTTGTGATTGACGAATCGGGAGTCTTTCAGCCGCTCGAGCGCACCTCGCCGAGCGTCCGCGCTGGGTGCTTCGAGCGAAATCTCGAGCGTTCTCGCCACGTCCCCCTCGGTGAGCAGCCACGTCCTTTGCGGAAGAAGATGCTTTCCGCAGCCCGAAATGGTGCAGAACACAACCGCGCCAGCCAATCCGAACGCCCAACCCGCGTTGACCCTACGCCGACGCGCGCGAAGCCGCATGCTCATCCGGTCGGCTTGGCAGGAACGAAAGCTCTTCCGAACAGACACGTACCACTTCGCCGATCGGCTCGCCCAAAAACCGAGACCCAACCGTTTGAAACCGTCTAGGATGATCGCTGACATAGCAGTGCAAGCTACCACGCTCGGCCCGGGTCGACAACGCGTTCATCGCGGCAAGACGGCGACCCACCGCCGTCGCCGTCGACGTGGCGGAATCCACCAGCGTCACGCCGGAACCGAAAAATCGTCCCAACGCGCCGCGGAGCATCGGGTAATGCGTGCACCCCAAGACAACCACGCGAGGAGACAAGCGACGCAGCGGCTCCAGGTACCGCGAAATCGCCAATGCGATCAACGGGTCGTCCGCCGGGAGTCCCTCCTCCACCAGTGGAACGAACAGCGGGCACGACGTCTGTACGACAGCCACACCGCTACCCAGCAGCGCGATCGCGTTTCTGTAGGCATTCGATGCGATCGTCGCCTCGGTGGCGATCACGCCCACCAATCCGCCCGGACCGGCAGCCTCGACCGCAGCCGTCGCACCTGGCGTCACGACGCCCAACACCGGCACGCTAAGCTCGTGGGCAACCGTCGGGACAGCCGTAGCGCTGACCGTGTTGCAGGCCGCGACGATGCACTTGGGATTCAAACGCAGCAAGAACGCGCAGTTCTCGCGGGTGAATCGAAGAACCGTTTCCCGTGTCTTGGTACCATAAGGAACGCGGGCCGTATCGCCGAAATAAACGATGTCCTCGTTCGGCAACGTGTGACGCAGCGCGCGAACAACCGTCAGGCCGCCCAGCCCCGAGTCAAAAACCGCAATCGGTCGTCGTTCCATCGTGTCCGACAATTCCCGGTCTCGCATTCGCGTTCAACAGTGCGTCAACTACGGCCCGCCCTTACCATCATCGACGCGCGGCCGTGAATCGCTCCGGTTTTACACGGCCGAAATCGCCGGGTCGATGCGCGGCGTGATTTCGGCGATCAGTCGACTCGCCGACGTCGTCGCCGCTCCGAAACCGCCATCAGGTAGATTCCGCAAAACCCCATCATCGATGCCCCCATGATACCCTGACCACACACGCGAAACGTGCTCACGATATTCGTGATCGGGCTGGGCTGTCCGACTCTCGCCATCTCGAACGTGTTGGCCGTCACAAACTGGGCCGGGCCAGCCGCGTCGATTGTGGCAGCCGTCGCAACCGCAACCTGATCGATCGCCAATGGCAGAGCAAAAAACGGCGGCTCGCCGAACCCCTCGATCACCACCTCGCCGTCGCGACCGGTCCCGGGCCCGAGCGTCAACGTCCAGTTCGTCTGTCCGCCCATGCACGCCATCGACACGGTCGCCTGACGCTCCAGCGGCTGATCGCCGATGGTCGGGTTGAATGAAAACTCCGGATCGAGCGTCATTTCCTCGGGCGACAGCGTTGTGAACAGCCGCGTCATGTACAAATCGCCGTCGAACACCTCCAGCGTCGTTGCGAGCGGCTCGATGACCGACGTGTCGATTTCGGCGAGAATGTTCGTCCTTGCCGTCCGCAACGTTTCCAAATCGAATTGGGCGAACAACACTTCGGGAGCGGAGTACGCGAACTCGCCCAGCCCTACCGGCAACGGAAGTTGCCTGCGAAGTATCTCCAGGACTTTGGCTTGCGAGAAGAATCGATTGAACGACAAATCGACATAGAACTCGTCCAGGTTCACCAGCGCGGCAAGACGGTCACGCTCCTCCCGGAGGGCCGCCGGGTCGGGTAATTGGCTGACCACGTCCAATCCTCGACCTGCATAGTCCACCGCAAAACCCTGACCGCCGGCCTCATCCATCGCCTCGGTTACCAAGTTCTGATACGTCGCAAACGTGTTGAACGATCCGTTGAACCAATCCAAACGCGTGTAGTTCACGTTGACCTCGAGATAATTCGTCGGAACCGCCCGGGCGTCGCCGAGCAGCCACGCGATGACGCCCATATCCGGTTCCGCGGCGACCGCAGTCAGGCGGATCGGGATCATCGGCTTGTCCGATTCGTAACGAATGATGAGCGGCTGAATGTCGCCGACCTCCTGATCCTGACGAAGGCGTACCGCGACGAAGTTCATCCCCTCCTCGACGTACGGTGCGATCAACTCCGACCCGCGATCGCTCAGGTCGTAATTGTTCTCCTCCAACCACGTCGCCAGTGCGTCGGCGCTTTCACTGGTCACCACTGTCACATCGAACGGGCCGACAACGGACTGTGACAAGATCGTCACGCTCTCATCGACACCGTCCGACGCGAACGGCGGCGCGGCCCCACCGAGCAGGAACGGTGGCGCGAGAAAAGGGTCGAAACAAGGCTCGCCGTCGACTAACAAGTTAAACTGCGGCCTGGTTGCAAGCTCCAGCGGTGCGAACACCAAGTCGCTCCCAACATCGACCGTCGGAACGCCCGGAACCGGGACGACCCAGGAGAATTCCTCAGCAGCGCCGGCGTATTGAATCAGTATCACGGCCGTCACCTGGTTTCCATCGTGGCGGAAGATGATCTGCTCGCCGGCTTGGTTGATGGGGATTTGCTGGCAGAAGAATCCTCCACACGCTGCGACCCTTTCGACGCCAGTCACCAACACGCAAATCCCCAGCAGCACGCTCGCCGCCATCGGACGCCATCCGCGAAACCTGCTGGTCTGTGTGTTCACGATCGAATTCTCCAATCGATGTCGAAATGTGTCCGTTCAAGCCCGCCGAATACCTCAGGCCACGATCGCGCCGAGTGGCCGATTAGTCACATCATCACTCCCACCAGGCGTCGTGTCGAGAGGTTTACCGAGGGGAGTCAACTTCGCCCCGCGCCGGTCGTCCATTTTGGCCGCGAGCCAGCGTTCGACGAAGCAGATTCGCCGAGTCGGAACACAACGTGCTAGAGAAATCGTCAAGTTGGCAGCCCGGTCGGCGCAGATATACTACATAACAGGCACCGCGATGGCGGCACTGTGAACCCAACGAGACCACCAAGGAGAACACCTGATGAAACGCGCGAAAATCACCATCGTCGGAGCGGGAAACGTGGGTGCGAGCTGCGCCTTTTGGGCGGCGGCCAAGGAGCTTGGCGATATCGTCCTTCTCGACATCCCCGATTTCGCTGACAAGACCAAAGGCAAAGCCCTCGACCTTGCTCAGTGCGGTCCGGTCGAGCGATTCGACGCCCGCATCACCGGCACGGCTGACTACGCCGAGGCTGCCGGCAGCGACGTCGTCATCATCACCGCGGGCATACCTCGCAAGCCCGGCATGAGTCGCGACGACCTCGTTCAGACCAACGTCAAAATCGTCGGCTCCGTCTCGGAAAAAATTGCCGAGGTTTCGCCCGACGCGATTCTGATCGTCGTCTCCAACCCGCTCGACGCGATGGTCTACACTGCTTGGAAGAAGAGCGGCTTTCCGCCTCGCCGCGTCGTCGGGCAGGCCGGCTGCCTCGACATTGCACGATACCGAACCTTCATCGCTATGGAACTCGATTGCAGCGTGGAAGACATCAACGCGCTGCTCATGGGCGGGCATGGCGACGACATGGTCCCCCTGCCTCGCTACACGTCGGTCGCGGGCATTCCCGTGACGCAACTGATCTCCGACGAGCGACTCAATGAGATCATCGCCCGGGCCAAGATGGGCGGGGGCGAACTCGTCAAGCTGATGGGCACGAGCGCCTACTACGCGCCCGCCGCAGGGTCCATTCAGATGGCGGAAGCGATCATCAAGGACAAGCGCCGCATCCTGCCCGCGGCTGCCCACTGCACGGAGGAATACAACGTAGGCGGCTACTTCGTGGGCGTCCCCTGCATGCTGGGCAAGAACGGCGTGGAGAAGGTGATTCAGGTCGAGTTGGACGACAACGAAACCAAGCTCTTCGCGTCCAGCGTGAGTCACGTCAAGGAACTCGTACAGCTCGCGGAGGGCTTTTTGAGCGCCTGAGCGCCCCCTGCTCGGTAGGTCTACCGAAATCACACGTCGCCGGACTCGGCGGCGACAAAGTGTCACACCGTGTCACTCCGCCGCGCCCGCGAAAGTGGGTGTTTGCGCCGCGTCAGCGGGCCGCTGAGTGAACGTCTGCCCGCACTCCGGGCAACGGTTGGATGGCAGGCCGAACAGCGAGTAGCCGCAATTTGTGCACCGCGAATCGTCCAGCGGGTAAACGCGTAATCGACAGAGCGCTAAGTCGCCAAGCGTCCTCATCGCCCCCCGCCGACTCAGCACAGCCGCCTCGCCCCACGTGCCCAGCCAGATCAGCCACGCCCCGCCGAACGACACGCGCAGGCCGTACAGCGCGTCGAGCACCCAAAATGCGAACCACGCGATGCAGCACATCGACGCATACCACCGAATACACAATCTCCCACCCGCGCCGCTCATCACAGCCCGTATCCAGTATGCAAATGAAAGCAGCAACAACCCCAGGAATAACGCCGAAGGCTCGAGTCTCGATTGACCAATCACGATGTCAACGGCGGCAAGCATCGTCCACAAGACGCCAACGACTGCCAAAAGAACCGTCGGACCAATCCCGGGCCAAAGTTCGTCGCGACCGCCGCCGCGACGATGACGAGGGAGCAAGCCAACCAGCACCACGCCGCCGAACAAATATGGGGCGACCAACATCAACATCCACGCGATGTGGTCTGGGACTTCGTCACGCTCCAAGTCGCTAATCTCGCGCGCCGCCTGCAACACCTCACGAGAAGGAATGAAACGCGAGCTGCACGAGCTGACCGCCGGCAGGAAGAAGCTCGCAGCGAGCAGTAGCCCTCCGACGGCCTGTACGCGTCGCCATCTCCGCCACTGAGTGCGACGGTCTATCGGTACTGTTGCGTTTCCTTCGGGCACAGTCTCCCACCACTTCCTGAATCACGGCCGCCGCGCCGATATCATCACCGGCGAGCCATCCCCTCTTCGCATCTCCCATCCTACCGCCCAATGCTGACGATCGCTTGCACTTTCACGTCGGTCGTTCATATCGCTTGGGCGGCCAACCGATATAATGCTCCTATCCTTATGCGCGACTACATTCGTTCGACAACTCAAGCCTTGATAGCGCCGTGGCGGATCGATGCTGGGCCGCTGGTCACCGGTCCGCTCTGGCGGCTGATCGTTATCGCCGTGGGCCACATTGCGATCGCTGCGGTCGTTTGCACTCTCACGTCCAACTGGGTCTATCTGTCTGGCAAGGGCATCGTTCTTGGTGCGTCGGCGATGGACCTTGGTGGCGACGACTTACCGCCCGACACTGTCGGCCAAGTTGCCAGCGGATTGGTCGCCTCGATACTGGTTTGGGCGGCGATGATGGCTGCTGTGATCGGTGTGTGTACGGTTGTGGCTGACTGGTTGTATTTGCGCGACGGAGTGGCCTTCGGTAACGCGGCGAAGCGTGCGTGCTTGCTGTCGGTCTGGTTCGTGGTGTGGGCACTCGCCATGATGGCTGCCAATTTGGAACGTGGGGACCGCTTCTTCCATCCTGCCCGCTGGCCTGACGGCGATACGTGGGAGGTTCGTGACCGATTGATCTATCTGGTAGCCCTGTTTCCGGTTCTTTGGGCGGTCGCGTTGCGGCCGGTGTCTGGTAAGCGCCGCCCCGTCAAGGCTGCCGTGTTCGTCATCATGGCGGTCGTCGCGTGCTGGATCGCATGGGTTGGCCTGTGGCGGGCGACGCCATGGGTCACCGTCGACGCATTGACCGGCTAGCGCCGTTTCCAGAAAGGTCGCACGGATCCGCGGACCCGCGTCACCCCTTGAAAAATGCGGCTGCAGGCCCTAACTTGACCTGCGCGTCGCCGCATCCTTGCGAACGACGCGGTAGAACTTGTGCGGATGAATTCCCGGGTAAGAGGAAAGGACCTACCGATGCGATCGTTACTGATTACTCTACTGGCCGCCATGCCGGCCTCAACGCTGATGACGGAGAACCTGATGGCCGACGACAAAGACAAGGGGCACGCCGACGGACTCACCGCGGTGATCAAGACTGCCAAGGGAGACATTCACATAACGCTGTTTCCCAAGGAGGCGCCCTTGACGGTGGCCAACTTCGTCAATCTCGCCCAGCGTGGTTATTACGACGGGCTGAAGTTCCATCGCGTCATGGCGGATTTCATGATCCAAGGCGGCGATCCGACGGGAACCGGGCGCGGCGGACCGGGCTACAAGTTCAAGGACGAGTTCAGCCCCAAGCATCGCCATGACAGCGCTGGAATGCTTTCGATGGCCAATGCGGGGCCGGGCACGAACGGTAGCCAGTTCTTCATCACGCACAAGGCGACACCCTGGCTGAACGACAAGCATACGATTTTCGGGAAGGTTACGTCAGGGCAGAGCGTCGTTGACTCCATTGCACAAGGCGATGTGATGACATCTATCGTTATCGAGGGCGATGCTGATAAGCTGCTTAAGGAACACAAGGATCAACTCGAAGAGTGGAACAAGATTCTCGATAAGAAGTTCCCCCGCAAGAAGAAGTAATCGCGCTCCGATGTTCCGGCAGACCGGACGTTTGTGCTCCGTTGCTGATGACTCGGCGGATGGGCGATCGACGGGTTTGGTGGTGGGGGACACGATGATCGAGTACTCGCATTGTTGCACGCACTCATCGCTTCCCCACGTCTGAAGACGCGGGCCAGCCGCCGTTGGCGAATCGCTGTCAGCCGCCGTGGTTGGCTGGCGCGCCCGCGCCTCGACGGAGCGAGTGTTGCTTCCCGGCGGCAAGGTCGTCGTACCGCTCGCGGCGCCGGTCAGGCCAGGTAACGGTCAGTTGGGCGATTCGATCAGCCGATCCCAGACCGATGGTGATGGGCAGTTCGACTTGTGACAGATAGCTGCGGGTCGGCATGACCTGCCGGCGAATGTGGATGTCGCCGACCGTTGCGTCGATCCATGCTCCGATGGCGTTGACGTTTGGACGGCGGCCGATGAGCTTGATGCGGACCCAGTGATTCCCCAAGTCCTGGTCGTTGCGCAGCAGCAGCGGGCGTCTGCCGACCTGCGTTAACAACACGTCCAAGTCGCCGTCGCCGTCGATATCAGCATATGCTGCCCCGCGTCCGACAATCGGCGTGCTTAGATCTCCGACGGTGTCGCCGTCTACGGGCACGAACGTCGACCGAGCGTCGGGCCCGGCGTTCCAGAACAGTTGGGCCCGCTGCTGGTAATGCTGGCTGGCTTGCACGACGTTGATTTCTTCTTCCAGGTGGCCGTTGGCCTGCAGCAGGTCGAGTCGTCCGTCGAGGTCGTAGTCGAACAGGATCAAGCCGAACGTGAGCATCAGACGACTGGGCGAACCGACGCCTTCGACGATCGCCTCGTCGGCGTACATCGACGGATCGCCCTGCGACACGTAGATCGACGTCATCTCATTCGCGAAGTTGCCAATGAAGAACCCCAGCGACGCATCGTTTCGATAGTAGCCGGCGTCCACGCCCATCGCTCCGGTCGCGTTCCCTTCGCGATCGTACGCCAGCCCCATGGCTGCCGCGTCTTCTTTGAACGTGCCATCGCCCTGATTGTGGAAGAAGAAGTTCCCCACCGTGTCGTTGCCGACCAGAATGTCCATCCAGCCGTCGCCATCCGCATCCACCAGCCCGAGGCTGAGCGCCTTGGACACTGGCAAACCCGTCGCGGGATTGGTCACGTGCAGCCCACTGGCATTGGCGACCTCGGAAAACGTCCCGTCGCCGTTGTTGCGGTAGAGGTACGGCTGCGTGCCCTCGAAATTCGCCGGCGGTCCGTACGCTCGCCCGACGCCGACGAGACGGTAGTCCACTTCGAAGTCAATCTCCTTCGACCATCGGACGTAGTTGCAAACGACCAGGTCCAAATCGCCGTCGTTGTCGTAATCTGCAAAGCCAGCCCCCGTGCTCCACTCCTTTTCACCACCGCCGACGCGCGCAGCGTCGGTAACCTCGCGAAAGGTTCCACCGTCGTTGCGGTACAAGTGATTGCTTCCGACGGCTGTCAAAAACACGTCCACGTCACCGTCGCCGTCGTAATCGCCGACAGCCACCCCCATCCCGTAAAGGTGAACGTCCAGCCCGCTGCCCGCCGTGACGTTCTCGAATCGTCCGCTGCCGTCGTTGCGGTACAAGCCCATAGTCGGCGGCGGACCGTCGCGGTCGTCGTCGGGCCATCGATCGGAGTTCACGAGCAACACATCCTGATCCCAGTCGTTGTCATAATCGAAGAACGCACATCCTCCGCCCATGGTTTCGGGCATCAGCTTGTCACCGACGGCGCCGTTCTCGTGCACGAAATCCAATCCGGAGGACTCCGTCACGTCGGTAAACCGAACCTTCGGCGGGTCAGCCTCGATCGACGCTTCTCTCGCGGGAACCACCTTGGCGTCGGTCGGGACGACGGACGGTTCAACGAGCCGCGTTCGCCAAACCGCCACAGCGATGACCACGGCGATCAAACCGATCACACCCAGTGACCAGAGGAAAACGCGACCGATCACGCGATCATCATTCGCCACCCATTCGTCCGTACGATTCACCGGGTCCGTCATCGCGTTTCACCCGTATCGTCGTTGATCGACATCCCGTACGCGCCAGGTCGCTGCAAGTCGTAGATGACGATCGATTCCGCAGCGTGGTTGGCCGGCGGCGATCGTCGCCTCGCCGCGGCGATGGCGTGGTCACGGGCGTTGTCGTCGACCTTGTACTTTGCGTGGGCAACTCGCGCCGCCGACGCGCGGGCTTTGTCGCCAAGCTGTCCGTACAGGAGGCCTAGATTGTAGTAGGCTGTGACGTTCTCCGGATCGAGCGTCAGCGTTTTTTGGAACCACTCGACCGACTCACGCAGGAACGATTCCCGCTCGGATCGGCGGGCGCTGCCGCGCTCCTGCTTGGCCCGTTCGAACAGTGCGTTTCCAAGTTCATTCAGCAAACGATAATCCTTCGAGAAATCGAACCCACGTGAACGGGTCTCCAGCGTGTCAAGCGAGACGAGCGCCCGAAAGTTCGCGATCGCTTCGTCGATGTTCCCGTTCTGCTGGTTCACGAGACCGGAGAACCAGAGCAGCGACCACGCGGCGGCCGGCTGCTCGCTTGCGGCAGCGCGATCGAGCGCGTCCACAGCGTCGGCCAGGCGACCCTCCTTGAGATAGACGCGTGCGCGATTCAGCGGACCGTCAGCATATCCCAGCCGCTCTACCTCGGCGAAGGCGACGTCGGCCTGACGCAGTTCGCCCTTGTTCGCACCGGCCCCGCTTTTCCGCAGCAATCCGATCCCGTAGTCGTTCCACCGTTCCCACGAAGGTGTCAACGGAGGTTCCGTCGGCACGTCAACACCGCCGCCGTTGGTGTCGATCGCAAAGGTCACGCTGTCGGTCGCCAAGGTCGTAATCGGAAGATCGTTCTTAGTGAACGCCTCGCCCACAAAGAGCGACATGTACCGCGTATCGAATTTTCGGTAGCGAAGTTTCACGTCGACGACAATCGGGTCGTAAGCGTCGTCGGGCACGGTGAAGGCGAAATGGACCACGTCAGCCGCCCCCGGTGGGATTTGATGATTGTACAGCGAAACGAAAATGTCCTGGGCATTTCGTCGATCAATCCGACGCCCCTCCCGGTCCACGACGTACGAATTGACGAAGTGGGACCAGGGATCGACCTCGCCGTTCGCCGCCATGCCGCCGCTCCGCCCGATCACGCGCGATCCGCTACGCACCGTGACATCCAACCACACCTCGTTGGAATCACCCGTCCCTTCAGTGAACAAGTGCCCCATCTTGGCCGTACGTATCACCGTTTCCAGAAGATACCGCCGACCACGTACCAACGACGGCACGCTCGGTCGGATCGGCGCGGTGAGATGGCCGTCGATCACCCCGCCATCCTTGATCCCGAAGAGGTCGACTCGCATCACGTCGCGGACGAACTCGCGATGGGCTTCAACCGCCGCCTCCGGCAGACGCAGCAAGTGCGGAATCGCCGTGTTCGCGCTGGGGAATTGATGATCGTGCACCTTCAACACGTTGGTATCGTCGAAGTATGAGGCCGCGAAGTCGTCTGACGCTTGGAGCGGCATGTGGCAGCCGTTGCAACTCGGCTCGGCCTTGGCGGGATAGTAAAAGCTCGACACGCCATGGCCGGACACGCCGCTGAGTATGAACGAATCGTAATGGTTCTGTCCCCGGAGGAACTTGTAGTCGTTCAACTCTTCCGGAAGGTGAACCTTGTGACATGCACCGCAAAACTCGGCGGTCTTGTGGAGCGGCTTGAGAAACGTCTTTTTGTGAAACGCGGGTTTGGCTTTGACGAGTTGGCGGTTGACCCAGCGGAGCAGCCGATTGTCGCTGTAGGCAAATGGGTAGTGCGTGGGCTCCTCGATGGTGTAGTCGCCATTGCCGCGAACGCTGTTGATGTTGGTGATCGAGTGACAGACGGTGCACGTGATTCCGGCCTGCGCGGTCGGGTCACTCACCAGATCGTAATTGGGATCGTCGAACTTCTTGTCGTCAAACGCTCCGCTGAAGAACGGCACGGGGTCGTGACAACCGGCGCAGAAGCGCGACGCACGCGTGTTGCCGTCGCGGGCGAACAAGGCTGCGCGCGTTTCGCGCACCGAGAACAGGTACGGCGGATTGTTGAACGAACTGAACCGGTGCACGCTGTTGGACCAGCTTTCGTGAACGTCGGCGTGGCACTTTTCGCAGTACTGATCGTTCATCAGGGCCCTTGCGGGGATAAAATTGCCGTCCGAGGTTCGCGACAGTGACGGGAAGAAGTATTGCTCCCCCGAAGCAGGGCCCGCCACGTTCCAACGACGCGGGTCCTGCGCGTGAAACGCGACCATCGCGCCAGCGAACCCCAACGCAACCACGGCCCATGCGCCGCCGACTTTCCATCGCAAACGCTTGCCGGCCAATCGATGCAAGACGAACAACCACACCGCCACGAGCGGGGCTGACACGTGTAGCCAGTAGATCGGTCCCCGCCAGACCGGGTCTTTGACTTCAAAACGAAACCCCGGCAGTTCCACGCGCATCAGCGTCAATCCCGTCGCGAGCAGCGCCAAGCAGACGGCGAACAGGGCGTATCCCACGCGTACCGCTCGGCGATTGGAGCGATGGCGAGCGTTATGCTGGTGGATCACACCGAACACCACCACCGGCACGACGATCAGAATCCCCAGCACGAGATGCGCGAGGAACATGTATTGATAGAAGTAGTTCTGGTAGGTCAGACCGGTGAACCATTCCAGCGCTGAAATGCTCGCCAGGTAGACCGAGTTGACCCCAAGCACGGCGGCCAGCGCGAACACGACCGACAGCAGCTTCCGCAGACGCGGCCCGACGGCGGGCACGTAGCGCCTCCGCCGGTGCGGCTTGCCAGGACGTGCCGCAGCCCGAGATGTGTCGACAACCGTCATCCGCTTACCGTTCTCCGGAATCCCATGTCGCCGGGGTCGTTGGCGGTGGCAGGTTCGGACGTTGCGAACGGCGTTCCCGATCGACCGATGGATGGTTTGTGGCCCGAACAGACCTGCCTCGGTCATCGCGACCGGCGATCCAATCGCCACTATCATAGCGACCCTCGCGGCTCGTGGCAGGCCCTTTCGAATCGATCGCCCGCCCGATCACGTCCGCCACGACGCCCCCCGGACGAAAAAAGCCCCTTCAAGCATGCCTGAAGGGGCTTCGAGTTGGTCTGGTCCGCGCTGTGATGCGGCAGCATCTAGAATCTCGGTCGACCCCCCTATACTCTCCTGCTTTGAACCCGGCGGAATCCCC
>CAYQFV010000006.1:0-48312 GCA_964416845.1 uncultured Phycisphaeraceae bacterium
TGTATGGTGTTCAGTCATTTGCTCTACCCAGCTACTACCGTCAACAATCAGCAGCACGTCGCGTTGACGGGTGATCGCGGCGATGCCCTGAACCTCGCTCACAGCAGCCGTCGACGTTTCGCTGTGGGTTACGATGACGGTGTCGATGTCGGAATCGGCGTCGAGTTTTTCCGCCACGCGATCCGCCTTGAAGCCATGCCCCCAATCAAGCTCGTAGCGAGTGTTGGCGATATCGAACGCGTCACAAATCTTGCCCCAACGCTGACCGAATTTGCCCGCCTCGCAGACCAGGGCTTTGTGGCCGGCGGGGATGCAGGAGACGATGGCCGCCTCGGCGGCGGCGGTTCCGCTGCCGGTGATGGTCATGCACGTTCCCGACGTTCCGAACAGATACTGAAGGTGATTCGTAACATCTTCGAGAACGGTTCTAAACTGCGCGGTCCGGTGGTGATCGATGGGAGCAGCCATCGCCAGCAGGACGTCCGGAGGGACCATCGCCGGGCCTGGAGTGAACAGTCGTAGTTTCTTCATGGTGTCGCCCCAAAATGAATCAAGGTCAGCATTGACGTTACCGTGAAATCGCGCGTCGATTATAGGTCGACTGGTTCGCTTGGTAAAACACCCGCCGCCGCACCCCACGTGAACCGTGTTGCAGCCCGCCTGCGGCGATCGGACACCGACGGCAGAACCGCGACATGGCCGCAAAGGAAGGGTTGGCTCGTGACGTGTACGTTACTTTTCGCAAGCGATGACAAGCGGTAGGATGACCGCTGCCGCATTCCGCTGAGGTTGCGTCGACCGTACGCAGCCTACCACCCGGCAGTCGTTGGTCAGCTTCGACAGACGATTCTACGTGTGTGGTTTGGGTATTGGGATGGCGGAACGATATCTTGCCGGTGGATTCGGAGTTTGGAAACATGATGATGATTCGACCATGGTTGATCTGTGTGTTGGGATTGGGTTCCGTCTGTTTCGGCCAAGCGACACCGAAACCCGTCGCAAAAGACGGTGCGGGCAAATCCGCGCCGCAACTTGTCGTCCAAGACCGGGTCGTCGATCTCGGTAGGATTCGCCAAGGCGACAAAGGAACCGCGGTCTTCGTCCTTGAGAACCGCGGACAATCCCCGGTGCACATCGGCTCGGTCCGGGCGAGTTGCGGGTGCACGGTACCGGGACGGTTGCGACCGGACGAAAAGCTCCTCGAACCGAAGGAAAAACTCGAGATCAAAGCCGTCTTCGATTCTCGCGGCCGGATCGGGATGCAGCGCAAGACGGTGACCGTGACCTCCGACGATCCGATCGAGCCGCGTCTTCAACTGGTCTTGACTGCCGAGGTCGTGTCGCTGATGGAGGTGCTGGTTGACGGTCGCAAGATCCGAAACATTCCGCTGCACAAGGTCAGCGCGGGCGAACAAGTCAAAACGTCGATCGAGGTTCTTCCCACCGAGCCGGGCAAGAAGCTCGAGATCACAGCCGTGATGATTCGGTCGGAATCCCTCACGTTTCAGATCGAACCGCTCACCAAGGATGACCGCGTCGGCAAGATGATCAAGCTGGCGATTCATCCCGACGCCCCGCCCGGCAAAATATCGACGACCATTCGCATCAATACGCGGGTGGGCGAGGCGTACGTCGAGGACACGCTCCGCATCAACGGCGAGATTGTCGGCGCATTGAGCTATACGCCCACACAGATCAAGCAAACCACGCCGCTCACCATGGGAAGCAAGCTCAAGTCCGTGAAGGTCGTCTCCGAGAAGCGGATTCCGTTTCGAATTCTCAGCGCCACCGCCGGCCAAAACCTCGACGTGGTCGTCACGACAGACCGCGGCGGTTTAGAGTACACGATCACGCCGACGATCCAATCGTCTGCCACACCGGGCCCGTTCGGAACCTATCTTGTCATTCGAACCTCCAGCGTTGTGCAGCCGGTGATACGAGTCCCGGTGTTCGCGTTCGTCCGACCCCACATTGAGGTGTTTCCCCCCGAGGTGTATCTGCGACGGAATGCCGGCGGCGACTCTCTCAGCCGAACCGTCAGGCTGGAAAGTGCGCGCCGCGGAGCGATGAGATTGACCCGATTCACGGTGGATCCGCCGTACGTAACGGCTGAGGAGTTTCAGTTTCCGGGCAAGAAATCCGCGGGCGTGAAACACGTCCGGATCAAATTGTCCGGGAAAGCTCCCAAGGGAACCCATCAAGTCACGGTACGCATCGCAACGGATCTGAAGTCCCAACCCGAAGTGATCATTCCCGTGACCGTGGAAGTGCCATAGAGCGATCGGCATCCGGTTGTAGCGCCTTGGAGTAGAAACCGTTCCAGGTTCGATACTACACCAGGATCGAAATTGCCCTAAGATGCGCCTCGTGAACCGAACGTCTCGTTTCCGCTACAGATCGCGCCGATGAGGAGTCGATGATGACCGTTGACGGTCCAAAGGACGAATCGCCGAAATCTTCCGCCCGTCGTGTCGACTGGGACGACCCGGCGATTCCCGCTGGAAATGCCCCGCCGTTGCCGTCGTGGCCTTCGTGGGTGACGGGGGCTTTGTGGGCACTTTGGGTTGGCTATCTGGCGGTGACGGTGATCGCGTAACGGTCTGCCTCCGTCGGATTCGGCGGGAAGCCTTGTCGCCGCATGCGCCCGTAAGGTGCTCACGGCTGGTCCCCGACCACTGAACAACGAGCGCTGAATCATGCAGGCAGAACCGCCCGTCACCGCTCCCTGCGATCATCTTTCGAGCAACCTGGCCGCGCTGAGTCAGCAAGCTCCGCATCTCGCTGAACGCATTCGACGCGTTCGCGTACCATCCACCGTGGAATCCGTCATCGGACGGGATGGCACTCCCACCTATCGAATCCTCGACGACGGCGGCGAGCAACACTATTTGGGACACACATCCATGCCGACGGTCCGAGCGCTCGCCCTGGTGGAGACCTTCGGAATCGACGGTCACAACGCCGTCGTTCCATCGTACGGGCAGGGGGCAGAAGCGATCGCCATACTCGAGCGAATGCCGCCGCACGGGGCGGTGTTCGCGTACGAACCGGACGAGTTGCGACTTCGCTTGGCCCTTGCGGTGCGCGATGTTTCGTCCGAATTGAGCACAGGCAGGCTGGTTCTTCTCGATGGCGAGGATCTGTACAAGGCGTTCGTCACGTTCTTCCAGGATCACCCCGGGTACGAATTCCCAAAACGCATTCTCACCCCCCCACATCTCAAGCACGCCGAGATTGAGGCGCTCAGCAGCCACGTTCAACGAGCCGCAGAACGCGTCGTCGCCGTGCAGCGAGACGCCATCGCCTCGTCGCTGGCATCGCTCTCCAGCCGACCGATCGACCGACCGCTGCGCTGCGTCGGCGTGCTGACTGTGGACCCTCGGCGAGAAGTGTCCGACGTAGCGTGCAGAATCCGCTCGGTCGCACAGCGAGCCGGCATTCGCGTGGCGATTTCGACGCCCGATCGGCCGGATCGCTGTCACCCGTCGTCCCGCATCGCCATGCTCGCTTCGGAAAACGCAGACGCCGCATTGTTGATCAACTGCGGGTGGAGTTCATTGCAGGATGTCATTCCCGCCGAGTTTCCAGCAGCCAGTTGGCTGCTTCCCAACACACGACTATTGACGGGAATGACCGACGGTTTTTCGGCGCGGCACAAGGTGTTTGGGGCCACTCCGGCGCTGGTTCGAGCGGCGATTGACTCCGGACTTGACGAGGATCGCGTTGAGTTGCTCGAAACGGCGAGTGACGAGACGGTGTTCGAACCCGTCGACCAGGCGGAGCTGCGATCGCTTGGGCTCTGTTTCGATGTGGCCGTCGTCGGCGACGTTGTAGATCTGCAGGCCGGCGCTTGCGGCATTCAACTCGAAAGCCACCTGCGTCTGTGGAACGATGTCGTTCGCATCGGCGGCGAACGTCTGGAAGATTCCGCCGAGAACATTCTATCCGCGGCCGAGCAGGCGAGCGGCGTGATCTTGACCGAGCCAAAGCTGCGAAGCAGTTTCCTAACGCTCGTTACAGGCCGCCTGCTGCCCACGTTGAGAACGCGGTCCGTCGCCGTGTCACTGCTGGCGCTTGGCTTCGACGTGCACGTGTTCGGCAGCGGGTGGGTGTCAGCCGGTGTTCCGGACGGGCGGGTACACACGTTTCCAGCCGATCCGGTTGAACAGAACGCTTTGTACCAGGCGGCAAGCGTGGTGGTCTGTTCGCACTTCGACCACCGGGCAGCGCAGACCGTGCTGGATGCCGTGGTCTCCGGCGCGAGCGTTGTCTTTCGTCATCCGCAAGAATCGATTGAAACAATTCATCCGCAACTCGCAGAGGTATTGTCCAACGTTCCGTCCTACGAGACGTGCGGGGCGTGCTTGAGCTTGGTTCGGTCGTTGCTTGAAGATGATCAACGACGTGAAACCGCCTGTCTCGACGCCCATCGCATTGCGCTCGCAGGCCACCTCATGACCCATCGTTTCGCAACCATCCACGCCTCGCTTGCGAACGGTTGCCCTCCGTCGTAATACTGCCCGCATGTCTCGCAACGACCGGCCATGCGAAACGACGGCTGCATTGGCATCGAGCGAGCGACCCACACGAGAACGACGGTGGGTCGCTGCGCTTGCGGTCACAGCGATTCTGACAATACACGTCATCGGACGCGTCGGGTCGTTTTGCTCGCCCGTGCACGCCGACAGCTACGCATACTCGGTCATCGGCTACCGCATCGCCCACGGCGGCGTGTTCTACAGTCAGAATCTGTGCGACGTGAAACCCCCCGGGCTATATCACCTGTACGCGCTGGCCTACCTCTTTCTGCCATCCGGAAGGGCGTCGATGATTCCGCTGGATTCGGTGGTCGGCTTGCTGGGTTATTGGGCAATGTTCCGGCTTTCTGCAGAAATGTTCGGCCGGCGGATCGGATGGGTCGTGACCGTCAGCGGCGTTTTGCTCATCAACGCCTGGCCGGTGTTGGATTTCGGCACTGAAGGATTCGGCCTCGCTGAGTCGTTCATGGTGTTTCCGGCATTGATGGCTGTTCGACAGTATCGTCACGGATTGATGCGTCCCGGGTTGGCCCCATTGTTCTGGTGCGGGGTTTGGTTGGGCGTCGAAGCGTCGATCAAGCAGACCGCGCTCCCGTTGGTGTTGGCGATCGCGGTGCATTTCAGCGTGCGAGAACTGACGGGCAGGCGCGATCTGCGACGGTGGCTGTGCGGCTCGGCGTTGATGATCGCAGGCGGTCTGGCGGCGGCGACACCGTGGTTCGTCATGTTCTGGGTTCAAGGAACGTGGTCGCGAGTGATCGAAGCGCTGGGTCCGAGCGCTCTGGACCGGCTTTCCCAATTCACGGCTTGGCCTGACCAATGGGGCAACGTGATGCCAGCATGGATGATGTTGGTCTGGGGTGCAATGGGCCTGCTATGGTGGCTGGAAGCGCGGTTCCACAAGTCGGAGGTCCACAGCGTCGCCCGCGGAGCGCTGGATGCAAGCGAAGTCGGATTCTTGGTGATGTGGTTCGTGTTTGAATGCGCGATGCTGATCAAACTACCGTTTCGGTCGTTCCATTACTACGTCGTCACCAGCCTGCCGCTGATTCTCCTGGCCGGAATCTTTTGGACGCGCGTCGCGTCGCTGAACGTTCGCCTGCGCGCCGACGCAGCGTTTGCCTGTCTGTCAACCGCGGCAGTGCTGTCGCTGTCGTTTGGTCGCATGACAGTCGACGCCCTCGTACCCATCGCGATCGCACGCTATCGCGCCTACGATGCGGACGTGGACAACGCATTCTTTCAATCGATGGCCGACAGGGAGATCATTGATTTCTACCGTCCGCCGCCCCCCGAATCGCCGCGAGCGATCCCATGACGGACCAACAATCGCCATCTCGGTGGGATCCGATCGCAACCGTCGTTGTGTTGATTCTCTGCTGCGCGTGGATTGGGCTCGTGTCGTGGGCAACGTGCATGCGCTCGGCGGTGGACGAATCGTCCGAATCCGTTGTGACAGCGATGCGTGCGATCGCGATCGGGGTTGCACTTGCAGCAGCCACGGTCGTCGCGTCACGCGTGTTCGCGGTCGGTCGTTCGATGCGCACAGGAACCGGCGAGGTGATTTCGGCGGTCTTGTGTGCCGTATGCGCGACCGCCGTCATGGCGGCGAACACCGTTTCGCTGCGCGACGCGTTGTCCTTGTGGCTGACGTTGGTGGGCGTTCATTTCGTTGTCCGACCGGTCAGTCGCCTGGTGGGTGTGACTCTCCTGGGAGTTGCCTGCGGCTGTTCGCCACTGGCAGCGGGCGCGTTGGTGACGATATGGATGCTATGCGAAACCCGTGCGGGCAAAATCGCAGGCGTATTGGGCGCAGTGCTGATTGGCCTGTTCGTCATCGGGGCCGCTCGCTGGCCGGCCGCTGATGGCTTTTCCAACGATGTCGCCCGGATTGGTCCGTCGTTTCTGTGGACGCTGGCCGCTGAATGGCTCGACCTGGTCATGGTCGTCTTGGTGTTCGCGTTGCTCGCGGTGTCGCAGAACATCTACGGACCGCCGGATGACGATTCCACCACAACCCCGGACACGCTGCCGGTCCGAACCGCCGCCGTCTGGTTGGCGATGAACGGCATCATCGCCGTCGCCGCACCGCGATTGCTCGTAACGCACGGCCTGGTGCTGATCGCCCCGGCGGTGTTGCTCGTCCCGGCGGGCTGGCGGGTTCTGCGCGCGCTGCCGTTCGCTCGGACCGCATGGACGCTGTCTCTGTTTTCTTCGGCGTGTTATCTACTCGTTGCGTTGCTCGCATGGACGCCCATTCGCAAATCCGTCGAACTGGTCATGCAGGCGATTTGGGCAACATGATGTCGCAACGAGCGACAACGACGACCGTGGACCGCTGTACCCCGCCAACAGCGTTGTCCCGTCGGTGGCTTGTCGTGACCGTGGTCGTGTTCGTGATCGGCGTGCACGTCGCCGGACGCGTCGGCGCTTATTGCAGCCCCCTCCAAAACGACAGCTACATTTACGCCAGCTTCGGTTATCGCATCGCCCACGGCGACGCCTTGTATCGCGACATGAGTGATATCAAGCCGCCCGGACTGTTCCTGCTGTTCGCCGCAGCCTATCTCATCTTCGCTGGCGGCAGGTCGGCCGTCGTGCCGATCGAATCGCTGTTCATGCTCGGCGCATACTTCGTCATTTACCGGACCGCCCGCGTCATGTACGGACGCAGCGTTGCGCTCGTCGTCACCGTGGTCGCGGTGGTCACGCTCAACTACTTCACGATCTCCGGTCACGTGATCGAAGGATTCGGGCTTGCCGAAAACTTCATGGTGCTTCCATCCGTCGCGGCGGTCCTTTTTTACCGTCAGGCGGCGGCGAGCGGAGGACGCTGGCGAATGGTCCTTTCCGGTGTTTGCCTGGGTTGCGATGCGGCGATCAAGCAAACCGCCCTGCCCGTCTTCATCGCCATCGCTGTTCATTGGACCCTTCAAGCCATCGTCAAGAAAACCGGGTTGCGCGAGTGGCTGCGCGGCTCGTTGCTGTTGCTGGTTGGGATTCTCGCGGCATGGTTGCCGATCATCACCATGCTGTGCGTTCAAGGCACGTGGTCTGTTGCGCAGTCACTGCTCACCCGCGACGCCAGTGCGATGATCGGCCGATCCACCGCTTGGCCGACCCACTGGCGAACCATCCTCCCACTGCACCTGCCATTGCTGTGGTGCGCATGGGCAGCTATGGCCGCCGTCGAGCGGTGGTTGAGATCACGTCGGTCGAATCCGAAGAGTCATCATCGATTATTCGACCCAGTAGCGGGCGACGTGTCGTTGTTGGTGATCTGGTGCGCCGCGGAGTTGGCGATGCTGTCGCTCCTGCCGCTGCGGTCAGCCCACTACTACGTCGTGATCGCGGTGCCATTCATTCTGCTCAGCGGCTGGCCATTCGCGGTCTTGAACGCAGCGACCGAGTCGCTGTCGCGTCGTGCCCGGTTCGCGACGTGGTCGATTGCCATGATCGGGTCAGCCGCCCTGTATCGTCCGGCGGTGGACCGCATCGTACCGATCGCCATCGCGCGCTATCGGGCCTTCGATTGGGCGGCCGACGAACGATACTTCAATGAAGCGATCCACTGGGGTCCGATTCATTTTGGGCGCGGCGAACCGTGGATCGGGCCGATAGAAGGCGATCAGTGATCTGTGATGGAGAAAACCAGGCGGCGCGTGCCCGCTGCGGACTGACGACCGCGCGAATCCAAGCTGTGCGACACCAGCACATGCCATCTGGCGAAATCGTCCGCCTATGCGAGCGCCGCGGTGGCTGAACTGACTGCTTGGCGCAGAACGGCAGTACGCTGTGCCCCCCTCTGCCCCACGCCGAATTCGAGCGTTCTGCCGGCGTCGGTGGTGATGTGACCGAGGTGCCTGTTCAACGCCAACCCCTCAATCTCGTCTTTCTCAGATGGCAGGCTGTCGCTGTCGAAACCGCCGCAAAACGAGAACGACCCGCTTGACACCGATTCGCTGCCCAACCGGGCCACTTCCACATCCCATTCGTCGAGCGTGAAGGCGCCTGCGCGCAAGGCATCCTGCAGGTCGAGGTATTCTTCGGCAAGCGTCGGATGCGTGATGCTCGCCCCGCCGAAAATATTGATGAAGAAATTGCGCCGCCGGACGGGCAAGCCGGCGGATTGCCGCCGGCGCATTTCGTTGATCCTTTTGGCAAGGGTCGGTTGCTTGAGTTCGCATCCGCCGAAGATCGTCACGTAGATCATTTCGCCGGAATTGATCCGTCCCTTATGTCCGCCAAACATGCAAAAGTGAATCATGGCCCACCTCCACCCGCCATTGAGACCTGCGCTTCCGACGAAGACGTATTCGCACAGGCTGACGGATTATTCGTCGGCATCGCGACATGAAGCCCATTTTACCCGATCGACCGGCGCATTGTCCGGAAAATCAGGCGTGAGAACAGCCTCGACAAACAGGGTCGTGATTTCGATCTCGAAGTTCAAATCTCGACCGCCGTCTCCGCTTAACTCGTTTTGAATAAACGGGTTAACAAGCCTTGCCGGGTCGGTCAGCGACTCGATCGGTACAACCCGCGGATCGTCGGTCCCGTGCTGTCGCATTTCCGCGCGACGATGCAAGACGCAGCCGTCCAGATCAAACCCTTGGCGCTGAATGTCGGCCATCACCCGATCGGTTACCGCCGCGAGGCGTTCTCGCAGTTCGCGAAGGTCGTCGCTGATTCTCAGCGGCGGTGACAACGTCTCGGAATCCGTGGCGATCGTTTGATTGTCCATGGTCATCGTGCGGTTTTCGACGCTGCCCGCGATGTCGGCAATTCGGGCTGATACGCGTCGATGTATCCGCGAGATTGAAACGCAGCGAACAGTTCGTCCAAGCTCTTGAAGACGCTCGTGGCTGTCGCGGTGACAAATGGCGACGGCTCGGCGTCCGGCGTCCAGATGACATACACCTCTTTGGTCGTTTCGAACGCGTGTTGCAGCTCACGCTCGACCCCGGAGGAGAGGCCGGGCTTGCCACCGGCAAGCGTCGGAATGTACGTGACGATCATGTCCGATTGATCGATCAGCATGAAATCGCGAGCATAAATCTGCGCGTCAATATCGGGAGCGATGCTCGTGATGTCCGCCACCTTGAGTGTGATGTCGCGCCCGTTCGCCCGTAGCGAGATTTCGTCCCGGCCTTGTTGGGTCGCCATGCCGGCCTTGAAGAGCAAATCCTTTTCATCAACATCGCCCGGATCAAACGTGATGAACTGTTCAGCCAGCCGCCTGCGAAAATGATTGATCTCGTCCAGAACTTCGGGCAAGTCCATGACGTGCGTCATGGGAAACGACGGGTACACGCGCTTTCGAGATGCCTCGAACATCAATCGGTACATCGTCAGCGCGGTCGCCTCCGTGTCAGCCCGTGACAGAATGTACGATCGACCGAACCCGTGAACCGCCTCCGCCATGGCCCGCGTGACGACGATCTCTTCTTCTCGCCAGACGAGAATGTCCTTCAGCGTGTGACGAATCTCGTGTTCTCGACAGAGGCGTTCGTGCACCGCGTCCACGTTGTCGATCAGCGTGATGTACAGGTCCGCGTTGAGACGCACCATGTCGGGATGGTCGTAGGCGTGAAACAGGCCGTGCTTCCAACGAAACGTCGCATGCGTGTTAACCACGAGGTTGCCGTCCTTGCCGGCGAAGGCGAGCACGTCCTTGAACACGCTGCGACGCAACTGTTCCAATCGATGCCTCGGCAGGTCGAGAATTCGTCCCGATGCCACATCGGGCGCTTCGGCGTACATTCGCTCGCCAACGTGAATCGCGTCGATGGGGCGACCGCGGTGTTGGCCAATGGCGACCAGCCGATCCAGCACCTGTTTCTTATCCAAGCCGACTTGGCCGGTGACGACCACGCGGCATCCGGAGCAATCGCCGTCTTCGAAAAGCGAGTCGGCGTGTTCGGAGGGATTGGTCATAGCGCAACGACACCGCAAAACGCACGAGTCAAGCCGGCAACGATCAATGGTTGCTGGTCAACGAAGGGCGGGTGTTTCATTCTGCCGGTTCAGAAAGGACGAGGACGCAATACACCCCGAAGTCGCCGCCGTACCGAACAGCCACGCCGGCACGAGTAAACGCGGGGTCGAGCATGATGCTCTTGTGGGTTTCACTCGCCATCCACGCGTCTGTGATTTCGTTGGCGCTCCAAAAGCCCGCCGCCAGGTTCTCGCCCACAGCCTTGTACGAATAACCGGCGTTGTCCAGCCGCTTGGAAATGTCTTCATGCGTGACCGGGTGGGTGTGTCCGAAAAAACCGTCACGGATCATCGTGCAAGCGTAGTCAGCGGCAATATCGGACAATCGGGGGTCGATCACAACCGCGCCGAGGTCCAATCGTTCGATATTGATCATTCGCAGAATCTGATCGGTAGTTGCCGCCGCGTCTTCTGGAATCTGACAGACCGAGGCGGTCGCCGCGGGGACTGCCGCCGCTGTCTGCGCGTCAGAATCCGCTTCCGCAGTCCCTAGCAACTCAGTGCCGCTCGCCGCGCAGCCGCCGGCAACCCACAACAGGACGGGGATGATGGCTGACAGTTTTTTAACCACGGTGGCCGACTTCACCAGTGTTGCCCCCTTGGGACATGTTGTCGCGCCCAGCGCACGAACAGTACAAGTGTATACGCCACCAAGGATTCGGACAAGCCTCATGCCGAGCATCGTTGTAACATCTTGCTAATTAAGCGGGTGCGCCGACTCGGTGTATCAACAATATCGTGATATCGTCGGACTGTCGGCCTTGCTTGAAGAAAGCCGCATGGTCTTGGACCAGTTCGTCCAGTGCCACTGAAGCTGACTGGCCGAAACCGTCTCGAATGCTTTCGACGAAGCGGTCTTCTCCGAGTCGCTCGCCGGCCTCGTTTTCGGCGGTGCAGGCGCCGGGTGTGAACAGTGCAAGCGTCTCACCCGGTGCAAGCTTGTCGTTCGATGGTTCGTACGGCGTGTTGGGAATGATCCCGAGAGGGCTGGCCTGTCGGTTTGACAGATCGCGGGAATCACCGCGGGCGTCGATGATGACCGCGCCGATCGTGCCCGCGGTGCTGTACTGAAGATCGCCGGTCAACGGGTTCATCGCCAAGACAACCGAATTCATCGCGCAGGAATTGCGATCTTCGCACAACATCCAGTTTATCGAGCGGAGAAAAATGTGCGGCGCGTCGGCGTGCAACCCGCAGATGCGAAACGCCGAGCGGACCTCAGCCATCGCCAGAGCGCAGCGGAAGGATTCACCCCGAAGATTGGCGACGAACAGCATGGACAATCCACTGGGAAGTCGCAGCACGTCGTAAACATCGCCAGCCTGATCCATGCCGGGTTTGCAGTAAATCGCCAACTGTTGCCCTTCCCACTGCGGTACAGTGGCGGGGTCCAGCCGGGTTTGAAGCTCCCGAAGAAACGCGAGCTGGCCTTGGGACGTCGCCTGCTGCACGTTGAGATCAGCCTCGACGATTCGACAAAGCTGGGCGGCTGCCAGAGCTGTCATCATGGAGAGAAAATCAAGATCGCCCTTGTGAAACCCGGCGGCGTCCAGCGGACGGTCGACGTACAGTATACCGAGTTCGCCGCGGCTGCACGTCAACGGTGCCGCCATCGCCGACCCAACGCCGTGCTCGCCGAACGACGTGATGAGAATGGATTGGCCTCGCTCCAGGCAGCGGTACTGGAAGGTATCGGACAAGGGGGGTTCGTGGATAATGCGGCCTGTGTTGTCGCGACCCTGAACGAACTCGAGCGATCCGTAGTCTCTCGAACGCGTGCCGGCATAGGCGATTTGCCCGTGCAGCTCGTCCAACGCGATTTCCAACAGGGCCTCCACCAGATCGGACGCGTTGAGGGTGCTGGCCAAGCGGTAGGACAGGGCTGCGATTCGTGCCACGTCCTTGCCGCCCATCGTAAAATCGTCCCGGACGGTCTTGGTGATCGATCCGGCAGGCAGAGGATGGGCCCGGAGCTTGGCGACTTCAGCGGGAACGATGACCGGGCCAGTTGGTGACGCGTGCAACGAGTCGCCCGAAGCGCCGTACACGGCGATGGTGTAGTTGTCGATGCCGATCTCGTCGGCGTGTTTGAGAGGCGTTTCACTGTTGACCGGGCGCCTGTTGAGGACGATCGGCAAGCCGCCCTCCGCCGGCGTGATGCTCCAGATGTCATCCTGCGCGAGGGTGATGACCAACTGCTTCGGGAGGATTCGACGGTCGGGGATTTTGATATCACAACCGTCGCTCGATCCGATGGTGATGACGTTGCCATCGAAGGATCGTGTCTCGATCAGATTGTCACCGTCTCGGACCAACAGTCTCATGGCTGATTCGTCTATCGGAATTCCGAGGACATTTTGGCAGCTTCGCGGGGCCGATCAGTACATTGATCAGTATACCAACGTGCCGACGCTGCGGCCAGAATCGTCGTGACGGGTTCAAAGGCCAGCCGACGGCGGTCCGCTATTCGAATCGGCCTTGAAAATCATCGGCTGGATACTTCTGTGCGTTTTTGATCATTTTTCGCGCGAGCGCGGTGGACAGGTCGATGTTCATCGTATCCGCGAAGGACAGCACGTACGCGAGAATATCAGCCAGTTCCTCGCCGATGGCCGCCATTTTGGCGTCGTCCGCTCGGACGCCCTCAAGCTGGTCGGATCGCAGCCACTGAAAATGCTCCATCAGTTCCGCGGCTTCAATGGCGATCGACGCCGAAAGATTCTTGGGATCGTGAAACGGATACCAACTTCGCTCCCGGACAAACTGGTCGACGAGTTGACGCAACTCGGTCACGGTCGTATTCGCATCGTTCGCACCGCCCCGCAGCCGCCCCGCGTCGTCCGCGCGATGCGTGCCGGTCAGCGCATGTTGCTCGAACACCGCGACGATCTCATCAACGCGGCTGCACCGGTGCACGTGCGCGACGCTGTCCGGGCGGTGATCTCGCATCTGTTCGGACACCGCGTCCCACGTGCGACCGACCAGAACGATGGGACGGGGTGTGATGAACGCCTTACCGACGAACTCCCACGCGACCGCCAGTTCGCACAGCGTCCCCGTGCCGCCGTCCATCACCACACAACCGCCGCTCAAGCGCATCATCGTGTCGATTCGTGCGAGCATGTCCGGCGCGGGTAAGACCTCATCGAGGAAAGCATTGGGACGCACCGAAGCGTTTGGTCGCTCCAGAACCGTGGGACAGGTCACCCCGATCGTGGTCCCGCCGGCTGCGCGGGCGCCCGCACTCACCGCCTCCATCACCCCGCCGTACCCCCCCGACAGAACCTCGAAGCCTGCCCCCGCCAGCCCGCTTCCGATGTCGTAGGCGAGGCGATAGGCGTCGTCGTGCTTGTCAATCGAATGGGCGCCAAACACCGCGATGGTGCGTCGCGGCTGATCGGCGTCAGCGCCGCAGGAATGATCGTCCGATGTCGCATTCATTGAGCTTTTCCTTGATGAGAGCGAACCGCATGATCGAGTGTAGAAGGCAATCCCAGGCGACTGTCAAGCGACCCACGTTTCGACCGAAGCGGTGGCCTCGCTGGGCGGTGGCTGCTAAGATGTTGCGAACTCGATTCGACCAATCCGCTCAGGGAGAAGCCCGTGAACCCGAAATTCGCAGACCGCGTGTTGACGTTGAAGCAATCAGACATTCGCAGGTTTTCGGCGCGATGCGCCGAGATGGGCGGCGTGAACCTCTCTCAAGGCGTCTGCGATCAACCCGCGCCCGACGAGGTCAAGCTCGCCGCCAAACAAGCGATTGACGATGACCACGCCGTCTACACCCACATGCGGGGCATCATCGAGCTGCGTACCGCCATCGCCAAAAAAATGGAGCGATTCAACCAGATCAAGGCTGACCCCGAGACCGAGATCGCGGTGACGGTTGGAACTGCCGGGGCGTTCGCCTGCACCGCCATGACGGTGCTCAATCCCGGCGACGAAGCCATTCTTTTTTCGCCCTATTACAGTTACCACGTCAACACCCTCAATCTCATCGGCGCGCAAGTCCGTTTCGTCGATACCCACGCTCCGGATTGGAGCTATGACCCGGCGGCATTGGAGGCTGCGTTCACCGAACGTACGAAGATGGTTCTCGTCAACACGCCGGCGAACCCGAGCGGAAAGGTGTTCAGCGAACCGGAATTGAGACACATCGCGTCGCTGGCCAAACGCCACGACGTGCTGATCGTCACCGACGAGATATACGAGTACATCACCTACGGATCGCCGCACATCAGCATCGGCAGATTTGCCGACGCAGCCGACCGTACCGTGACCATCAGCGGCGCTTCGAAGTCCTACGCCGTCACCGGCTGGCGGGTTGGGTACGTCGTCGCGCCCCAGCCGCTGTGCGAGAAGATCGGTGTGGTCAGTGACCAATTCTACATCTGTGCTCCCGCCCCACTTCAACACGGCATCGTCGCGGGCATGAATCTGCCGGATTCGTACTACGAGCACATGAGCGCGGACTACCTGGTCAAGCGAGACTTGCTCGCGTCGACCCTGCGCGATATCGGCTTCGATCCATTCATCCCCGAGGGAAGCTATTACATGCTGGCTGCGTTCGAGAAAGGGCGGTTTCGAGACGACACGCACGCGACCGAAACCATTCTGAACGAAGTTGGCGTGGCGACCGTGCCCGGGTCGGCCTTTTACCGCAACCCCGACGATGGTCGCAACCAGTTGAGATTCTGCTACGCCAAGAAGCTTGTCGATCTCGAAGAGGCGTGCCGGCGTCTGCGTCGCCTACCCTGCCACGCCGGCTGATGCGTCAAGCTCAATCCCCGTCGAACGACGCCACCAAGCGGGCCGATGGCGGGGTTCCGGCGGCCGTCGGTTCGTGCGCCCCCCCCAGCCGCAAGGTCGGTGTATTGATGTTCAGATCATTGATTTCCGGCGTTTGGTGGTTTAGACTTGACCTGTATGCAAGATCGAGCCGATCGGACGTCGTGAACATCCAAAGCTCCTGCACAAACGGTTTTCGGAGAGAACTGATGCTACGTCATTGCATCTGGCCAGCAATTGTCATCTGGGCAGCCACCACAGGCGGGGTCCTCGCTGCGGACCTCAAGATCGGCGATTCAGCACCCCCGCTGTCCATCAGCGATTGGGTCAAGGGTGAGCCGTTCTCAATCGGGAAGGACAACAATCAGGTTTACCTCGTCGAGTTTTGGGCAACGTGGTGTCCGCCGTGCATCGAAATGGTCCCGCACATGTCCGAGCTGCAGCACAAATACGGCAAACGCGGGCTCAAAGTGGTGGGAGTGACCGGCCCCGGGCGCGGCGAGACGCTCACCAAGGTCAAGCGATTCGTCCGCCGGCGCGGAGACGGGATGGCCTACGCGGTCGGCTTCGACAAGAGCGGTGAAACCCATGCCCGATACATGGGCGGCGTTGGCGCTGCCGGAATTCCGTATGCGTTCGTCATCGACAAGAGCGGTAAAGTCGTCTGGCATGGTCATCCTGGCAATCCGGAGATGGACGAGATCGTCGATCAGGTGATTCGCGGCGTGTTTGACGTGTCCACCGCGATGATGCAGCAAAAACTCACGCCGCTCTTCGTGCGTATGAACCGAGCTGCCTCCATCGGCGACTGGGAGTCATTCAAGACTCTCACCAAGCAGATTCTGGAGATGGATCCCAAGAACGAGTCGGCCGTGGACGCTGCCATTTACGCGTACTTGATGATGACCGATGACGTCGCCGGTTTGCGGGCGTTCGTCGAAAAGCACATCGCAGCGAATCGCGACAACGCCGATGCGATGCAAGTGCTGGCTGAATCGCTGCTGCGAATCGAAGGGCTCGACTATCGCCAACCCGACCTCGCATTGCGGGCGGCGGCGGTCGCGTACGCAGCCTGCAACGGCGGCGATTGCTCGAAGGTCGAAACCTACGCTCGCGCCGTGTTCGCCATTGGCATGGTCGATCGGGCGATCGAACTGCAAACCAAAGCCGTCGCGACTTCCGTCGGCGCGAAGGACAAAGACGCCCGTAAACGCGTTCTCGAATACTATCGAAGGTGCAAGGCGCTTCAGTCAAAGAAGCTCTAGCCCCGCCCCGTTGTTCACATCAGATGGATGGCTATGAATACGATCTTACATGCACCAACCATCATCTTGTGTCTCGCAACTCTATCGGTGACGGCCCGAGCGCAAGTTCCACCTGTTCGCTCCGACGTCGTTTCGATCAAAGCGCTGCACAATGCGGGATACGGAAAGTACTGGTCGGGCTCGATCGAATTGTCTGAAGGCGATTACGTCGTCGCCGTGAATCTGGTGGACGACAATCTCTACGTCCGAACGCGATTGGGCGGCGTTTATGCGGTACAAGCGGACACGGGGTTGCTTCGATGGGGCATCTCAGTCAACGATCGACTGGTCCGCGACCGTCCGCCGACCCACGTTCAAGTTGATTCGGGCGACGGACCAGTACTGCTGGTCACTGCGTCGCAGGTGTTCGTGGTTGATCGTTACAGCGGAGAAGAACTGGACGTCATCGATCTGCCGTTCGCACCCGCAGGGGCAGCCGTCGCCGACGCAGCCGCGATCTACCTCGGCGGAATGGACAGCAAGCTTTATGCACTCCGCTGGGCAGACGCTCGCCGATTCGCCGGACTCACGCGGTGGCGAGTTCAGATCGAGGGCACTGTATCCACGCCACTGGTGCTCACGTTTGACGGCAGGCTTTACTTTGGCACCGATCGGGGTCACGTCTATTGCGTTCGCGGAGCGACCAAGCGGCTGGAATGGGCCTTTCAAACCGACGGCAATCTGGACCGGGGGTTGGCTGCCTCCGATGCCGGAGTCTTCATCGGCGATACGAGAAATCGGTTCTACATTTTGGACCCGCAGCGGGGCGTGCAAGCTGGGCAATACCTCTTACCCGGGCCGGTCTTCGAAGCGCCGGTCATCGCTCAGCGGACGGTGTATGTGTACAGCGATCACGAAGGCCTGTTCGCCTTCGACGCGGACACCCGCCAGCAGACATGGCGCCTCAACAATGCCCGGCAATTCATCGCTCGTGCTGCCGAGCGGCTTGTCTTGAGACTGGGGGACGGCAGCCTGTGGATCGGCGACAACGCGTCAGCCGTTCAGTCACGCAGCCTTGATCTTCCCAAATCAACGCTCGTCGCCGAAAACCGTCGTGACGACGTTTTGTTCATGTCGACGACCGACGGCCGGCTCTTGTGCGCCAAGCGGTTGGGCTTTCCCTATCTCCGACGGGAGCAGGTGACGATGGCGTACATCAACCTGCACCGCCACCCCAGCGGCCCCACCCGCGCTGAGCACGCAAGCCCCCGCTCAATTGAAATGACGTCCGACGCGTCCAACATGCTCTCCAATCCGCTTCACAGTAAGTACGATCAATAGAGAATCATGGCGGTTGACACGCCTGCCAGAAGGCTTTTTCCGTCAAATCCGTGATGTTGTCTGCCTCGTCGGGCGCCGGAACGGCACCTTCTGCAGCCACGTGCCCGCCGAGACACCCTTGACACCTGCGTGACGCACAATACGATCGCACGCGGACAGTTTGTCCGAAGTTTAGATGCCTACCGGCTGGGGGCGCGGGTATGCCCGCAATTAGTGCTCTCCGTAGGCCGGGCATTCCCCAAGATGATCGATTCCCCCTGTTTGAGGAGAACATGTATGATCGGGGCGAACCGCACGAGCTCGTACCCTTACCCGTTTGGCGTCGTTCTGATTTGCGCCGCCATTCCCGCGCTTCTTGCCACCGGGTGTAGCCGGATTGCGTCGATCGGGACGGTCCAGATTCAGTTCTATTCGCCGACCGAAGCGGCTGTCGCAGTTCGTGGGGTCAACGACGACTCCGCCGCCATCGTCAGATCACGCGGGCCGCTCGGCGACCGTCTGGAAACGTTCCCCGATGATCTTGCCGTCTTCGACTTGGCGCCCGGCGCGTATCCGATTGCCTACGCCTTCGCCAGCGGTGCTGTCGAGGCGGTCATCTACGGGCAAATCGACATCTACAACCCGACGAGCAGCTTCGCCCGGAAGTTTTGCCAACACTCGTTCGTACCGATCAGGCTTCCCAACATCGACATCCAAGAAGCGGAGCATCGCTTTCCGGTACGCGATCTTTCCTACACGGTCGGGCTGGAGGGACGCGAGTTCGAGCATCTCAAGCAGGGAGATCTGATCACCAAGGTCTACTTCGTCGCGGATCTCGAGAGAGTCGAGCACGAGCGCGACGTTGAGTACAAACATAAGATCGGTGAAATCGACCGTAAGCTGATCGTACTCGGAGACAAGCAAATCTACCTGGATTCTCGCTACGAAAACGAACGTCTTCGGGCATTGCAGCGAGACCCGGAGATGAACGTCGAAGACAAGATCGCCTACGATCGGTTCGATCTGTTCGGAATTGAGGAGAGTTTCATCACGGTCTCCAAGAAGCGCCAAGCCCTTGCCGCCGAACGCGAAGAGTTGCTGCTCGAACGAAATCGTCTCGAAAACGAGCGAGCTCGACGAAACGCGCTCTTGCGGTCCCTGAAAATTATTCATCGCGACGGCGCTCTGGTTCTCGCCACACCGGATTTACAATTGCCCTACCGCGATTCCGTCGCCCAAGCCTCGGATCTCGGAGAGATCGTAGCCGTCGTTCGCATCGGTGGACGACACCAATACTGGGCTGAGTCGATATTCTCCGACGAGCACGACAGCGACCAGCCGGAAGAATCCGACCACGACGACATGCCGGAACACGACATGGCCGCCGCGATGCAACCCTGACGCTGGGTACGTCCGCAACGTCTGCGTGACGCGCGTGGCGGGTTTTGGAATGGGACTCCGGTCGCGTTCCCCGTGGGCGAACCGACAGTCCAACATTGAACGCGACGCTTTGCTGCTCCATCGCGAGCCGATGACGATGCGCACTCGGTCAGCTTCACCCGACGGCGCTACTCGTCGATCTTGCTACGCCCTTGTCATCTGCTATGTTGTCTTTCATGTCTGAAGCATCCACTTGCCCCGGGATTTCCATCAAACGCGCTTTGATCAGCGTCTTCGACAAGACCGGCGTCGCTGAGTTCGCCAGGCCGCTCGTCGAGGAATTCGGGATCGAAATCATCTCGACCGGCGGAACCGCGAGCCTCCTTCGCACCGCTGGCCTGCCCGTGACGCTCGTCGAAGATATCACCGGCTTTCCGGCGATGCTCGACGGACGGGTCAAGACCCTCCACCCCAGCATTCACGCCGCAATTCTGGCTGACCGGCGGAACGCCGACCATTGCGACCAGTTGGCCAGCGCGGGCATCGATCCCATCGATCTGGTTGTCGTCAATCTCTACCCGTTCGAAAAAACCATCTCCGACGCGGGCTGCACCTTTGAACAAGCAATCGAGATGATCGACATCGGCGGACCATGCATGTTGCGAGCGGCGGCCAAGAACCATGCTTCGGTTCTGGTGACAGCCTCGCCGGAGCGGATGTCTGACATTCTGACGCTGCTGAGGAACCCGCCCGATCACGGGGCGGAAACGAAACTGCGTCGTGAACTGGCAAGCGAAGTGTTCGACGTTTTAGCCGCATACAATCAACACATCGCCGAATTCCTTCGCACGCCTGGGACCGCTGCCGCATCGCAAGCATCCGAGAACGATCGATCGTACGCCGATCATCCCATGCTCGCCGCCACGCCCGGCGATCGCACTGCGCTGCGCTACGGCGAAAACCCTCATCAGCGCGGCTGGTTTCAGGCGGATCGACCATTCAACGCTCGCGAAGCCCGGCTCGCAACCGCGGATTCATCCGCCGCGAAAGCCATGTCGTTCAACAACTTCGGCGACGCCGACGCCGCCCTCGAACTGTGCAAAGACCTCGCACGGTCACTACCCACAAACACCAACGGCGGTCCGAACGAGGCCAGCCGGTGCATCAGCGTCTTCGTCAAACATCTTAATCCTTGTGGCGTGGGCATCGATCAGGATCCCATCGAGGCATACCGGCAGGCCTATCTGGGCGACCCTAATTCAGCAATGGGGGGCATTCTCGCATGCAATCAACCGGTCTCGGCTGATTTTGCGACGGCTGTGATGAACACGTACAGCCAGTGGGGGAAACCCGCCGGTGTTGGTGGGTTCTTCGTCGAGGTTTGGATCGCCCCGGAGTTTGCTAGCGACGCAATCGAAATCATCCGAATGGCCAAACCTTGGGGCGAGCGCGTGCGACTTGTTCCGGTCGGGGCGATGGCGCATCCGCCCGACGACACTGATCTACAATGTCGGCGCATCACCGGCGGCTGGCTGATCCAATCGCGCGACCTGACAGCGTTGAACGAGTCGGACTGGCGGGTCGTCACCAAGCGAGCCCCCACCGACGCCGAACTTGCCGATCTGCGCCTCGCGTGGCTTGTTTGCAAACACTCGCGAAGTAACGCGATCACGCTGTGTCGAGACGCCGCGCTCATCGGTAATGGCGTCGGACAGATGTCGCGAGTGATGAGCTGTCGGTTGGCGACTTGGATGGCGGCGGAGAACGGTCACGAATCGGCGCTCACCGGCTCGGTCGCAGCGTCGGATGCGTTTTTTCCGTTTTCCGATGGCCCTGACGTTCTGATGGAGGCGGGCGTTCGCGCGATCATTCAACCCGGCGGGTCGAAACGTGATGACGAAACCATCGCCGCGTGCGACCGACGCGACGTCGCTATGGTATTCACCCAACAACGCCATTTTCGCCATTGACGGATGTTGTGAAACGCCGCGGCGACCCGGCCGGATGACAGATGTGTTGTCCTTTTCGAAACGTCGTTTCACTCCTGCGGATCGCGGAGACCAATCATGCCGCTCTACACCAAGACCGGTGACCGAGGCGATACCGGCCTGACCGGAGGATCGCGCGTGGCCAAGAACCACGCCCGCATCCAAGCCATCGGTGACGTGGATGAACTCAACGCCGCAGTCGGTCTCGCCGTCGCCGCCTGCGCGGACGATTCGATCGCCGTCAGGCTTCGTCGTCTGCAAGACTTCTTGTTCATCGTCGGAGCCCAATTGGCAGACCCGGTGGGTCACCCGTCATCGCCCGCCATCGGTGACACAGACGCCGCCACGCTCGAAGGTTGGATCGACGAGGCTGAAGGAGAAACGACGCCGTTGACAAACTTCGTCCTGCCCGGTGGCTCGGAGTTGGCCGCCAGATGCCACTTCGCACGGACTGTCTGCCGGCGCGGGGAGCGAAGTGTCATCACTCTGTCGCAAACTGAAGACGTGTCCGCATCCCTGCTCGTCTTTCTCAACCGCGTCAGCGACCTGTTGTTCGCGTGGGCCCGGTTGGCAAACGTTCGGGCTGGCGTGAGCGACATCATCTGGCAAGCGCCCGAGCCGAATTGACCCTCGATGACGGATGGAACAGGCCACCGCGTTCGGCGCGTTTGGAATCAGCGAATGACACGCATGACGGTTCGATCCCCAGTCAGACGGTCGCAACAGAGGCCCGCGCGGACACGCCAAGCGGGGCGCGAATGAAAATCCTTCGAATTCTCAATCCGGATTCGGTTCGCCCGTCCCACGTTGTGATGGTCTGCCTTGTTGGGGCAACCGTGGTAGGCAGTTGTTTGCTCACCAGCGGTCCTACGTCGGCCCTCGAGAGCACGAAGGATTGGCACGAGGAATCCGCCCTCAGGGCGATCGTCCATGTGTTGAATCTCAACTACGCCCAGACCACCGCAGTCGGCAACGAAATCAAGACGCTGGTGTTCGGAATCGGCGCGGCGCTTTCGATGATGGCATTCGGCATCAGCAGAGCAATGCCACCCGTCACCCAGGACGACGTATCGTCGGACGACGAGATCATCGTCGAAAGCGGTGAAACGTCGGCCTCAATCCCCCTCGCCCGCAGACAGCTCCCGCCGCTCGCGGTCGCGCAAGTGCTCATGGTGCTCTACGTTCTCTGGTCGTTCGCCAGCACCCAGTGGTCATCCGCGCCGGATCTTGCACTCGGCGGCTCGGTGTTGCTTGCGATCGGCGTACTGTGGGCGCTCGCACTTGGGAGGGGTCTCAATCGACCAACCGCCAACGTCGGCGGGTACGTTCTCATGGGCGCGTGCGTTGTGACCGGCGTTATGGCGATCGCCTATTTTGATCAGCGTAATTCAATACGCCGGGCTTCGTACCCACTTGGCAACCCCCTGTTCCTGGCGGCATGCATGATCCCCGGGCTCATGCTGGCGGTGGGCGTCTTCGCCGGCGCGTGTGACGCGATGCGCCGCCGATTCCACCTCCGAAACGTGTTGGTGGCTGTGCTTTGCGTTCTGTCGGCGGTTGTGATCGTGTGGACCATTCGCATCACCGGCGCACGGGGCGGCGTCTTGGCGGCAGCGGTGGGTCTGGTTGTCGTCATCTTTGCGATGGCTCACCGCCGGACGCGACTGTTGCTGGCGGTGGGCGCGATCGTCGGTTCGGCGCTCGCGTTGTGGTTGTATGTGCTCCCCCAGTTGTCAGCCGCGTCCGATACGGGGCGCGACGCGTCCCTGAGATCGCGGGCGTACGCATGGGCTTATGCGGAAGACCTCATCAACCGCGCGCCGTTTATTGGTCACGGTCAGGGCGGGTTTACCAGACTTGGTGACGCATCCGCGACCCAAGACGTGCACGCCGACCCACTCGCGCTCAACGCCCGAATTGCTCACGCACACAACGAATGGTTGGAAGTGTGGTCCGACCTGGGGGCTGTCGGCTTGATGCTCGTCCTGACGGCTCTTGGATCCACCGTATGGGCTGCCCTGATTGCCATCCCGCATCTGCCGAATAAGGCTTGGCGATGGACATTGGCCGCCCTGCTCGCGTCGCTGGTCGCATTGTTCATTGAAGAGTGCGCCGACGTCGGTTTGCGTATCGCAGGTCTTCCGACCGTATTCTACACCGTCCTCGGGCTGGTCTGGGCATTGTCTCGCAAACCGGACGATGTCACGGCGCACCGCACGATGCACCCCGGGTTGAAACGCGTTGGCAGCGGTCTGTGCATTGTCGTGGGTGCCGCGCTGCTCGTCGTATCGTTGGGCGACTTTCGTTCCGCGAGGGCGTATTTTGACGTGGCGGCCGCTGTGCAGAATCGCGCGTTCGACGATGCGACTCGCCTGGCGAATGAGGCGTGCCGATGGACGCTCAATCCCGATCGCCGGCTCATCGCCATATCACAACGGTGCCAAACCTATCTCTACATTGCCAGAGAGTACCAAACCTCCTTCCTCGATCGCACGCAGCGCGCTAAGCAGGACGACATCCTCGATCGCAATCTCATCCAGCTCGCGAAAATTGACCGCCAGAAGAGCGAGGCTTACATCGCCTTGGCGCGCGACGCGTGGATGGATCTCGTTCGACGGTCACCCGACTACTGGGACGCGGGTTGGCTGGAAATGCGCCTCTGGCAGCTTCGCGGCGTATTCGCCGTGGCAGACGAGGATCAGGAACTCGCCTCCCGTGCGCAGAACGCAGCCTCGGACGCTCTACTTCGCGAACTCAAGCGGAGACCCTTCGACCCAATTATCGCGCTTTCCTACGCCCAATTGGTCGGTGATCGTGTGCCAGTAGCGGATCGCTTCGAAATCATCGCTGTTCCGCTCAGGCATGCGTCCATTCCGCCGGAATACTCCGAGTATCTTGCGACGATCTCAAACGTGCCCGGTTTCGACAACCAGGTCTTACCGATGGACCTCAGCCGACTGGGAGGCGACCGGAAAACTGCCGACCAATACCCGTTCTTACCGGAAGAGCTGCGTCTGGCAGCCAACATTCACTTCATGCGCGACCACTATGCTCTCGCGCTCAAGACCGCCGAGGCAGCCTTGCGCTGGTACGATTGGCTGGTACCGACCGGGGCGATGGGCAAAGCCGCCTGCCTCCACGAAATCGGCGATTATCAATTCTTCTCGGAACCCGCCAAATGGAAAGACGCGCTCAAACAAGCGTCCCGAGCGCTCGACATACTTCCCTCTTCCACGCCAGGCCGACAGTTGAAATTCGATATTCTCAACAGCATGATAACGTACGACCTCGCTGGCAATGACGAAGCTGCCGCCGCCAACCTGCTCCGTGAATTGTCACCCGGAATCACCGCGGGCATGATCGACGTCGAGCTCGGCGACCGATACGCCGTTCTGTGCACCAACCTCATTCGGAGAGACCGCCGCGACTACCCCGCCGACTTCGAAAAATGGGTGCAGCGCGCCACGGAATTGCATCCCAGCAACGAATTAGCCTGGCGACTCAAAGCTCAGGTCGCCTTCGAACACGGCCATCTCAAAGACGCGACCGACTATCTCCGTCGAGCAATCGCCCATCGCGCCAACCCGCGCGTTGTCTACGCTTTTGTCAGGCTTGCCCTGAACGATCATCCTCAAAACGCGGATTTCCTGGCGTTGGAACACGACCTACGTGGCTACCTCCAGCCCGGCGCCAATCCGACCCCCGCGTCAAAAGACGTTCCGACACCGCCGTCGGAATAGCCCGCCCCGCCCATAACCTTGGCGCACAATCGCGGTCTGCCAATAAACTGCGCACCCACATTCCACAAACCGTTGGTCCGCAACGCGACCATTGGACAGCCTCATCTGCAAATCGGATAGTTCAAGAGTCCCACCCCGATCGCCGACCCTGAATCAGGAATCCTTGCGACGCCGGGAAACGTCGTTGGGAATGGGACAAGAAGCAGACGTGAGGGGGAAGCACCATGGGGACCGAAAGAAAGCACTTGCGCGCGCTCGCGCGCTGCCTGCCGCCTACTTTGATCATGCTCGCCGTCGTCGGTTGTACTGGTTCCGCCGATATTCAAACCGGGGCGGACTCCACGCTCTTGGCATCGCTCAGCCTCTCGACGGCCGTGCCGACGCTTGACGACGATGGGAACGATTCGTTCACGTCCGCCTCGGAACTGCCACAAGTGGACGAGCTTCCACAGGTCTTTCGCGCGGTCATTGCGGACACCGCCGACGTTGACGTTTACTCCATCGGAGACCTTGTCGCAGGCCAACACCTGATCGTGGATATTGCCGGCGATGATCAACTCGACGCAGCCGCAGCCGTGTTCGATGCCGACGCCAACCTCATCTACCTCAACGACGATCGCAACTTCTTCGCGCGTCTGGTCGATCCGTTGATCGACGTCACCGTCCGTCGTGACACCGAACAGTGTTATCTCGTCGTGACCGCGAGCCCGAATTCACGATCACGCGGCACGTACACGATCGCATCAAGCGCTCCAACTACGGATCCGATTCCCAGCCCGAACGCTCAGCAAATCCTGCTCAATTTTGACGGCGCGACCGGTGTCGCGTTCGGTGGACGAACGCCGGTCGACATGCCCTACTTCGACGCAGCCGACCTCTCAAGCACCCTTGCCGGGCAAACCGAGACGTTGATCCAATTGATCGCCGAAAAGGTGCGGCGAGACTACGAAGGACTCGACGTCGACATTTACACCAGCCGCGAAGACGTCGAACTCGGCGACGACGTGTCCACCGTTCACTTTGGTGCGTTCGATCGCGCCTTGCTCGGTGTGGCTGAGAACATCGACGAATTCAACGAACGCACGACCCAGGAAGCCATCGTTTTCACCGACACGTTCAAGGTTTTCAAAGTACTCGATCCGTCACTCGAGCAGTACGCACAAGCCTTCGCCAACGTCGCAAGCCACGAAATCGGACACCTGCTCGGACTGGTGCATACCAGCGATGTTCAAGGGATCATGGACATCACCGCAAGCCTTCGACTGCTCATGCGTGATCAGTCTTTCTCAGTTTCGCAGATCGAAAGCGCTACCTTTCCGGTCGGCTTCCAGGACGCACCGCGCTCCCTCGTCGATGCCGTCGGCGGCGACCTCGACTTCGTCCGACTCAACGCAGCCTCCGCCCGGCAGATCGCATCGGCAAAGGTCGTTCGACCAGCCGGCAGTGATCCGTTGATTGACTTGCCCAGACCCGTTCTGTCGACATGTTCGCTCCGCCACCACGAGTGAATGATCGCCGATAGGCCCAATCCTTGACCGCAGCAGTGATCATTATTGACACCGCGCAGGCGGCAGGCCTACCATGCCCGGCGACGACGGCTGTTGATACGCGTGCGCGTGCCGATCACGCCGTCGCCGCACGGAGCACGCCGCTTGTTCTTGGGATACGTCACAAACGGATTCGCCTACCACACGCTTGAAGACGCCGTCCGAATTCTCGCAGAGATCGGCTACAAGAGCATCGCCGTCACGCTGGACACCCACCATCTCAACCCGCTCAACGACGATTGGCCTGTACACGCTGCCCGCGTCCGAACGATTCTTCGCGATCACTCGCTTCGCTGCACGGTCGAAACGGGCGCACGATTCCTTCTCGATCCGCGGCACAAGCATCAACCCACACTGGTCAGCGCCGAATCGACCGAGCGCAGCCGACGAATCGAATACCTCTGCCGCGCAATCGACGTCGCCGTTGAACTGGACGCCGATTCCGTCTCACTATGGTCGGGCGTCGCCGCTGACCAAGCCCCCGCTGCCGAACAGCTCGATCGCCTCTGTTCCGGACTGCAAGACGTGCTCGACCACGCCGAACGACACCGAATTCCACTCGCATTCGAACCCGAGCCGGGCATGTTCATCGACACCATGGCGAAATTCGATACGCTGTTCGAGGCCGTCAATCACCCGCTGCTCGGCCTGACGCTCGACATCGGACATGTGCACTGCCTTTCGGACGGTACGCTTCTAGACCACCTGAAACGCTGGAACCATGTGCTGCTCAACGTGCACATCGAGGACATGAAACGCGGCTTGCACGACCATCTGTTCTTCGGCGAGGGCGAGGTCAATTTCACCGAGGTCATCGGGCTGCTGTCCGCCATAGAGTATCGAGGCCCGGTCCACGTCGAACTGGCCCGACACAGTCACGACGCAGTCAACACGGCCAGGCGAGCCTATGAATTTCTGTCAGCACTGTGGACGTAACGCGATCGGAACCGGTCGACAGAAGACTGCAGCGTCGCCATCGGAGTGAACCCTCACGTGACCAAACATCTTATTTACCTATCGGTGCCGGGATTGCGTCCGCAAGACATCATCGACCAATCGGCTACGCCCACGCTGCATGCGTGGGCAAACGCCGGCCACGTTGCGGAGTTCCAGCCCTCGTTTCCCTGCGTCACGTCGCCCGTGCAAGCCTCTATCTGGACAGGCGTGCCGCCTGATAGACACGGCGTCATCGCCAACGGTTTCTATCATCGAGATCGACACGCGGTCGAATTCTGGGTCGCGCGCAACGACGTCATCAGCCGACGACAGATCTGGGACATCATCGCAGACGCACCCGGATTGACGTCGGCCGTCTGGCATGCGCAGAACATCAAAGACGCCGCGGCCGATTTCATCATCACCCCCGCCCCCATCCACGAACCGGACGGCAGCATGAAATTGTGGTGCTACGCAAAGCCCGACGGTCTGTACCAACAACTGCTCGACGATCTGGGGCACTTCCCGCTCCAGCACTACTGGGGACCGCTTGCCAACATCGAGTCTTCCAAGTGGATCCTCGCCGCCGCTCAGTGGTTGATTCGGCGACATGATCCCAACTTCCATTACATCTATCTTCCACATCTGGACTACGCCGCCCAAAAGTTCGGCCCCAACAGTCAGCAGGCGACTCAGGCTGTCACCGAGTTGGATCGCCTGCTCGCCGACTTTCAGTCCTTCGTTCAATCCCAACCAGCCGGCGCGGACGCCGTCTTTCTCGTCGCCTCGGAATACGCCATGACCGATGTGTCAGGAGTGGTCTATCCGAACCGCCTGCTGCGCGATCAAGGCCTGTTGCAGACGGTTCACCACGACGACGGCGAACGCATCGACTTTCCCGCCACCAAGGCGTTCGCCATGGTGGACCATCAATGCGCACACATCTATACCAAAGATCGCTACATCGACGCCGTCGTGGAGCTATTCACCGGGATCGGCGGCATTCAATGCGTCAGCGCGCGCGGCGTCCGCTCGTCGCTGGCCATCAATCATCCGAACTCGGGGGACGTTGTGCTGGCGGCAGAACCCGACCACTGGTTTGCGTACTATTGGTGGCGAGATGATGCCAACGCGCCGTCCTTCGCACACACCGTCGACATCCACCAAAAGCCCGGCTACGACCCGGTCGAATTGTTCTTCGATCCGGCCACCAGGTCCATTCCACTCGATGCTTCGCTGGTCAAAGGATCGCACGGCGCCCCAGCCACGACCGCGTCGCAACTCGGCGCCATCATCTGTTCCCAACCGACCCCCCACATCACGCCGCACCAGCGAATCCGCGATGTCGACGTCAAGCCGCTCGTGCTACAATTGCTCGGCCTGAACGAATCGTAGCGGCTACCGTCATGATGTCCCAGGCGAAAGCAACAGCACATCCAAGACGGCTAGAACGCCCAACACAATGCTCACCACGCCGTTGATCGTGAAGAACGCGAGATTGACGGCCGAAAAATCGTCAAAACGCACCAAGCGGTTTTCAACGAACAGCAGCCCGGCGGAAATCCCCACGCCCACCAGGTACAGCCAACCGAACGGTGCGACCAAGGCCAACGCCAACAGCAACACCACCACCAGGGCATGACAACCACGGGCCACCATCAGCGCCCGCGCCGGTCCCACTCGCGATGGCAAACTGAACAACCCGTCGCGACGATCCGCGTCGATATCCTGACACGCATAAATGATATCAAACCCCGCGATCCACAACGCGACCGTCATAGCGAGTATCACCGACGTCCACCCGACGCTCGCCGGATCAATCGCCACCCAAGCAGCCACCGGCGATAAGGCGATCGCACTGCCCAGGTAAAAGTGGGACCACTTCGTGAACCGCTTGCAATAGGAATAGCCGCACAGATACAGAATCACAGGCCCGCCCAGCAGAACAGGCCAACTGTTGTGGAACACGATTTCGAACCCAACACACCCGCCGGCGAACACCACAAACGACGCGAACAAGAACACCATCGCCGATCGCTTACTGAGTTTGCCAGCCGGCAGCGGACGGCCCGACGTACGCGCATTACGCGCGTCGATGTCCGCATCGACAATCCGGTTGAACGTCATCGCCACACTTCGGGCAGCGACCATGCAAACGATCACCAGCAGCAACTGACCCCCATACGGACGATGTCGGTCAACGATGTGGCGGCCCGCCAAGAACGTCGCCATCACCGCAAACGGCAATGCGAACACCGAATGCTGCAGCTTGATCATGTCCGACCAAACGCGGACGCTCGCAAGCCTGTCACCCATGACTTACGTCTCGCTCGTCGCTTTCGTCGAACGGTCCGCCTCCGGTTCCCACCGCGTATCCAACCGATGCTCGATCTTCATCAGGTCCAACAGCTTGCCGACCACAAAATCGACCAGATCGTCAACACTCGTCGGAGCCATGTAAAACCCCGGAGATGCCGGGCAAATGATCGCACCCGCCTCGCTCAGCCGCAGCATGTTGTTCAAATCGATCCGGCTGGTGGGCATTTCGCGAGGAACAACAATCAGCCTCCGCCCCTCCTTCAGCGTGACCGCTGCCGACCGCGTCAACAACGTATCACCCAACCCCGAAGCGATCGCACCCAACGTATGGCTCGTGCAAGGGCAAATAATCATGCCGTCTGTTGTGAACGAGCCGCTCGCCAAACGGCTGTCCATCGCTTTGGCCTGGTAAATCACCAGACGTTTGCTCGCGTGACCGAGGATGGTCTCAGCGTCGATCGTGGTGATCCCCAACTCGTCGCGAAACAGCCTCTTACCCCAGGCCGAGAATACGCAGTGCACTTCGACATCCGCCCGCACCAGACACTCGATCAGACGACGGGCGTACACCGCTCCGCTCGCCCCCGTTACGCCCACAATCACACGTCCACAAGTCAGCATGTTGATCATCCGTTCTCCACCACGGTACGCTCCAACTTTCGAAGCTGACTTTCCGCCTGACCCCGCCAGATCGAATCGCCATAATCCTTGACCACGCGTTCCCACGCTCGTCTCGCCTCGAGAGGATGGCGGGCTTCGAAATTCGCTACGCCAAGTGAGTACACCGCTTCCGGCGTGGCGTCGCCAACATCGTGTTTTTGCAGAAATGAGCGAAGCGCTGCCACCCGGTCAGCAGGATCGTGCAACGATAACGCCAGCTCGAGATCAATGTTGTCAGACAACTGGCACGACGGATACCGCTCCAACACCGCCCGCAATTGCCTTTCATGGCCCCGGCCTTTGGAATCGATGCTCAGCAACGCTGCCAAAGGCCTATCCCCGTAAAGCGGGTCCCGATTCTGCTCCAACAAAGATCGAAGGCGACGCCCGTCGAACACCATCCGCGCCACCGGAATGTGAAGGCTGTCCTGCGGGGTCACGCGTTCCAGGATATCCGCCCGCAACGCGGATGACGACTCTCGATCAACATCCCCGAACGTTTGTTCAAGGCGCACAAGCCATGCGATCGCCTTGTCAATGCGACCCGCCCGGGCGTCCGTCTGGGCGAGGCGCAGCAGCGCGACCGACGTTGCAGGTAACGACGATGCGTTGGCTGCAATCTTCTCCCACGCGCTGCGAGACCGTTCGTCGGGGAAATCGTCATAAAAAGCGTTTGCGATATCCCGCTCGAACGCCGACAAATCCACACGCGTGTCCAATGCCCGCGCGTAGAGATACAACGCGTTGGGAGCGTACACGCTGTCGGGAAACAGCCGCACGAACCGCATCGCGGCTTCCGCGGCACGCCCTTGGTGCGATTTCAGGATCTTTCCAACGACCGGGTCCAGCGCCAACGACCATCGCGTCGCGATCTGAGCGCGAACCGCCTCACGCGACACGCCCGAGTCCTTGCGACGTGCCCACTCGGCATCCACCGTAGCGTCAAGCACCTTGTGAAGATCCTGCTGAATGAAGTATTGCGACGCCGGACCGAACTCACGCTCCAACAGGCGATAGTGCAACTCGTCGCGACCCACTTGGAACTCGAACAACGCCGCCGGCGTCAGAAACAAGATCGCCAGCAAAGGAGAAATTGCTCCGGGGCGATAATTAACCACCTTCGCCACCACAAGAACAGTGCCCATTACGATCGCCGATGCGATGATCGACAGAATGAGCGGCGCCATCAGCTTGATCTGGTCCGCCGGATTCGCCATCACGTCCACCGCTGGCTCGGACTGACGCGACGCCATGAAAAAATACAAGATCACCGGCAGCAGACTCATCAGCGCAGACGCAAACCGCGAGCGCGAGCGAAACGGTTTCACCGAGGCGATCAGGCATGACGCGAGCAACACAATCGCCAGCCACGGCATCACCGCGACCAACCCCACCGCCGCGATAAACGGCAATGAGCACGGAAACCGATAGAGAATCGCCGTCAATATTGGAATGGACACCAGCGCCGCCAGAATCAGACCCAACACCGGGATCATCATCGGCACCTGCTCAACGCTGATCGGCCCCAATGACAAGCCCGTCGGCGTGTGGAGCGTGTTCGGCGTCGGATCAAACGTCGCCGCCAGTTGCGACCAATAGTCGTCGGCCAACGGTGCAAACACCGTCCCGGTCCGAAGCCAATAAGCAACGCACCCCAACCCCGCGAACAGACACACGTTGATGGTCAACAATAGAATGGATCGACGACGATACTTCGCTTCCGTGCGAGACCACACGTCCGCGATCAACGCGTCTCCCGACGCCGACTTGGCCTGGCTGGTCACGCTAGCGCTCCGTTCCATGACGAAGGACCAACTACCGCGAGGAAGCGACCCGGGCGACGGCGCAGGCAGCGCGTGTCCCATCTCCTTGGAGGTGAGGGACGCCAAGCCGGTCTGCAGTTCGCGTCCGACGCCATCGCGTAACCAACCCGCAAGACGAAACGTGACGCTACACTAGGCATCGCCACTCTTTATCGCCACGTACACCGTCACAACACCGAAGGTCAACGTCGTGGTCCGCACCTGCTCGAAACCGGCGTTCTGCAACCGCGCGCACAACGCTGACGACTCCGAAAACGATACCACCGAGCGAGGCAAATAGCGATACGCCCCCGTCCGGTCACCGCTTACCAGTGTCGCCCCCAACGGCATGATGGTGTCCGCATACCACTCGTACACACGCCTTGCCAATCCCACCTTCGGACGAGAAAATTCGAGAATCACCGCCCGACCGCCCGGTCTCAAGACGCGGAACATCTCTCCCAATCCGGCGTCAAGGTCTTGAAAATTACGCACCCCAAACGCGCACCCCGTGATTGTGAACGAGCCCGACGCGAACGGCAGCGCCAATCCGTCCGCCTGAACCCACCGAATCACCTCGTCCTCCCGCAGCGACGCCCTGGCGAGCATCGCGCCGGAAAAATCGCACCCCACCACCTCCGCAGGCCGAGAACGCGATCCGCCGAACGCCCGCGTTAAGTCGCCCGTCCCACACGCGATGTCGAGCACCCGGTCATCCGCCGTCGTGCCCGCGAGCGTCACACACCGGCGACGCCAAGCGCGATCTCGCCCCGCGCTGAACACCGTGTTGACCAACTCGTACGTCGGCGCGATCGCGTCGAACATCCGGCGGACCCGCGCTGATTTGTCCGGCTGATCGTGGGGGGCAGCCAATCGCCCGTCGTCCCACAGCTTCGCCGCCTGATCCGAATCGTTGGCCATCGCACCACATGCCGATCAACCGATCGACCACCAGTATGAAAAAAGCGGCACGGCGATGGACGATCACCCTGCCGCGAGAATTAGCCCTGACTTCGCCGACGTCTTACCGCCACGCGAATTGCTTACGCAAACCGGCGCTCCACGTCCGACCAGTTCACCACGTTCCAAAACGCAGCCACATAATCAGGCCGGCGATTCTGATATTGCAAGTAGTACGCATGTTCCCACACGTCCAAACCCAACAACGGCGTCAAACCCGCAGCCACCGGGCTATCCTGGTTGGCGAAATCCTGAACAACAAGCTTTCCGCCCGAGTCCTTGCACAACCACGCCCAACCGCTTCCGAACCGACCGCCTGCGGCGGCTGAAAACTTGGACTTGAACTCGTCGAAACTGCCGAACGATGCCTTGATCGCATCAGCCAGCGCCCCGCCGGGCGCACCCCCGCCGTTGGGACTCATGTTGTTCCAGAAAATCGAGTGGTTCAAATGACCCCCGCCGTGGTTGTTCACCGCTCCGCGAACACTGTCCGGCAGAGACGACAGCCCCTTCAGCAATTCCTCAACGCTCTTGGACTGCAGATCGGGGTGACCCTCCAGTGCAGCGTTCAGCTTGTTGATGTACGCGGCGTGATGCTTGTCGTGATGGATTTCCATCGTCTTGGCATCGATGTGAGGCTCGAGTGCCGAAAAATCGTACGGCAGCGGCGGTAGTTCGTGCGCCATGATTCCTTCTCCTTGGTGACCCAAACACCGGTTGAATGCGTGTCCCCTCTCGACAACTTGACAACAGCCCAAACCTACCCCCAGCCCGCAAAACCGTCAAGCAACCCGCCCCGCCAGTACGATAAGCACGAAGGACGTCACCGTTCCGACCGTCCCTGCCTCGTCGCGGTCGCCAAAACCCCGGAGCGCGACCGACCGTTCCAGGCGGGTCGCAGCCGCAGTTCGCTCAGGAGCAAGCCATGTCGCTCAAAGTCGCTGTTCTCACCAGTCGCGACGTCCGACATCGCTTCTTCGCCACCGCCATCGCCGCCCGGTTCAACGTCGTCGCCGTCGGATACCAGAACGTCGGCTACACGCCCGCCGCTGTCGACAATCACTCCCTCGACGACCGGACCGAGCGAATCCTCAAACACCATTTTGACGAGCGACGCAGGCAAGAGCACGCCTACTTCAGCCACGCCGCAGAATTCCTGACCGATACCACCCAGCGACACGTTCGAACCCTCGACACTCGTTCGATCAACTCCGTCGAGACCGCCGAATGGCTCGTCTGGGCGGGGGTCGATGTCGTCGTCGTGTACGGCACCAGCCTGCTCAAGACGCCGCTGCTCCAACGCTTTCCGCAACGAATCATCAACATGCACCTGGGTCTATCACCCTACTACCGCGGCACCGCCACGAACTTCTATCCCCTGCTCAACGAAGAACCCGAATTCGTCGGCGCGACGATCCATCTCATCGACGAGGGCATCGACAGCGGAAACATCATCCACCACGTCAGGCCGACCATCACCGCGACGGACATGCCCCACACCGTCGGCTGCAAAGCCATCCTCGCCGGTATCCGAAAAGTCAGTCAGTCACTGGAGGAATTCCAAAGAGGAACACTGGTCACCACCCCTCAATGGCCGCAACCAAACGCCCGACTGCAACTGCGAAAAGACTACCACCCGCAACAAGTCGTCCGCCTCTACGAACTAATCGAAGCAGGCCTCTTCCCCAAATACGCAGCCCGCAAACACCGCGTAGAAAACGCCTTCAGACTCGTCCCCTGATCCAGACTGCCGAGAACGATCAACACCCGATTGCACATACCTCCGACCCAACGCGCGACCACTGTCTGAACGGGGCACGAAGCGGTAGACATACCCCTGGGTAGGTCGACCTCGGCCCGACATCAGCGGAGCGGCTGACGACCCATTCGGCGAAGCCCAACGCACCGCGTAACGTGGCACAAGATGCGCAGCGCCTCAGCGGAACCGTCGCAGACGCAGTTGGAGTGAGAAGAGAAACTTGGCCTCAGCGATCACGCGGTGTTAGAACGTATTGCATCTCGACCGGCTGCGATGTGTCGCCGAGTAGGTCCACGTCCGCATCGCAAAACGGACGCATCAAATCGCAGAACAGGTCCACCCAATCGCGCTTGATCTCCGTACGCATGTGGGTGTGCAAGGAATTCATCGCCTTGATCAGCAGCGGCGCGATAGGCCGAAGACCCACGTCCCACAGATGGGCATGCGTACGCGTCGCAAACGGCATGGCAGATAAAATCTCCAACCCGGCCGACGCGAACCGATCCTCCCACGTTGCCCGATCGCACAAGCTGGACCAGCTAGCAAACCGGTCGCGATTCACAATATCAAGCCACCGATCACCGAGCACATCACGATGACGGTCCAATGTGAACCGTTTGATCGCGTCGAGCTTGACGTGCAGAACAATCGTCCCCGCCGGTACGGTGATGCGACCAAGCTCCGACAGGAAGGACTCGATGTTGTCCACCCAGTAGGCTGAGTTGCAATACACGGTCTCGAAGTGATCCGACGCGAACGGCAGCGGGTCGTTGTTGTCGTGCGGAACGAGATGTCGATAGAACCCCAGCCGCGAAGCCTTCGTCAACGAGTGTCGCTTGCAATCCGACCCATAGTCGAATTGATATGCAGGGGGCGTCACGACGGTCGGCGCGTATGAATCGTCGACGTGGTCGTAAATGTCCGCACTGCTCGACAGCGCGTCGTCCAATCGGTCGACCGTGGCGAACACGTCGAAATTCGCGTCGAACCGCCCGCCCGCGTGAAGAAAGCTAAACACGCCGTCACCGCAGCTTACGTCGACGCTTGGCCCGCCCATTGGGACAGCCGACAGCGCGTCGCTTCGAAGCACCATCCAAAAAGCGTTCTCCGGTCGAAGCCAATACGCGCTGATGAAACGGCGCAGCTTGTCGGCCCGCGTGCTCGGGACCGCTGCGCTGGACGGTTCGGTCAAGATCCTACGCACGTGAACTCCCTTTCCAAGAAGGCGTCGACGTTAATCGTGTCAACGCGGCGAAGGCGGTGCGCGTCGTCAAACGCGCTGATCCAACCTTGTTCGGTTGTGAATCCATTCACAAAACCGGAAAACGCGCAACGACGCGCGATATCATCATCACAAACACCATACGGATACGACATCGGACGGGCAGAGTTCCCCAGACGCTCGGAAAGCACCGTGGAGCACATCGCCATGTCTCTCGCCTGCTCCGTCGGAGACAACCGGCCGAACGGCTCATGAGTATGCCCATGTCCGCCGATGGTGTGCCCAGCGCCCTGCATCGCGGATAACTGGTCGAACCCCAAGTACCAGCGCGCCGCATATTCCCGCGGATCGCCGACATGGCGGCTGAACAGTTCTCCCAAAAGGCGATCACGCAGGCCGATCGGCAACACGTTCGTCAGTAGGTGCTTCAGACCCGCACACTCAGGAGCTTCATAGTGGTACACCCGCTCAGCCGCGACATGGTCCACCGGGTAACGCGTTTGCCAACGCGGCTCCTCCTGCGTCAACCAGCCCGTGACAGCGCTCGCCAATCCGTCCACGCCCAAACGACACATCAACAAGTGAATCTGATGCGATGCATCCATTCGACCGTCCACCAGCGCTGCAGTTTGAACAAAGAAGACAGCCCGCAGCCCGCGCTTCTCGAGAATCGGAAACACGACCCCCGCGTGATCCAGCAGACCGTCGTCAAACGTCAACAACACCGACTTTTCGGGAATCGTTCGTCGACCCGCTCGCCACGCCAAAAGCGCCGGCCAATCAATCGGCGTCAGTCGGTCGCAGAGCAAGTCGAGCTGTTTCTCAAAGCTGCCCTCGTCGAGACCGCGGATGGCCGATTCCGGCGTTCCGCTCCGGTCGCGAACATAGTGATACATCACCGTCAAACAACGCACCGTTGACATCGCACGCCTTCCACGAAAACGTCTACCAGCCCGCAACCAACGGGTCTTTCTAATATCGGTTGTGCACTCCGATCCCTGCACCGTCCGCCGACGCGGAATCGAGGGCCATCACCCCCCTATTACGATCGTAGGACCGGCCGTCACCCAAGTCCTCATCCCCCGCTGAATTCCTGTCGAGGGCCATTGACGAATGATGCTCGCTGCAAACAACGACTGCTCTGTCCGACGAAAATTCACAACGCCGAGTAGACCGATTGTTTCGCCAGCAAGACAACGATCACCATGGCCCAAGACGCGTGGCAAAGTGCTCGCCCAATACTGGGAATCAGGCTTCCGCGACCTCCGGGCAGCGAGCCGGTCGTGCACGCGTCGTTCAACACCGGTCGTGTGAGTATCGTCGATGGCTGGCTTGTGAGTTGTGTCGCAACCGCACGGCGTCGATCGCGTGACCACTCGTCGATGACGTCGCCGAGCATCGTAACGCTCAGTCGCTTTTCGATCGTTCGACCGACCGCCGCTACCGTTCGCCGCACCAGAAAAAAGATCGCTGACAACATATTTCGTTCTCAATAGTCGCCGATTCGCGCTCGCCGCAACCCAATCCGTGCAAGCGAGGCGTCATCTGCAACCGAAGAACTTGCGTTCAGTTATCGAGCATCGGAAGGCGCAAACGGCAAGCCATCGACATGATTCCGCCTACCGATGTGCACATGCTCGGAGGTGCTGAGAAGTGCGCATCAGGACCATTCGCGGTGCTCGGCGTCGCTCGTCGAACCACCCGACAGCCGAATTCTTGACGCAGCTCATGGATTGGCAATTTATTTTTCGCTGCGGTGGTACTTCTTCTGTCCAGAACGTGGATTCTCAGAGCTATCTGGCGGGGCGGACCGGGTGAACACGCGGGTGTTTTGAGGGGGGATTGTACCGTCGCGACGCGTCAGAATGGAAGTGTCAACCGTCGCCAGTTACAGCGGCGACCGTCACTGTACGGAGAACTTCGGGAGGGCGAAGGAGCCCTCTGGAGGCGACGGGGCTGCGGGTGCCTGCCCATGCTCGGGCGCTCGTAGTCCCGTTTTTTGAAGCAGCCGCCTTACCACGTCGCTGGCGCGTCCCCGCTTGACATCCCAAACACGATAGTCTCCTCGGAATCAGCATCGGTTTGGCTTGGCATGCCTCGCTGCCCGCTGCCCGCCGATAGATCGCGCACGTGACCGGCGGAGAGCTGCGTCAACCGGCGTGGGATGGCGCTTCCGGGCTGGACGCGTCTTCTGATTGGACCGAACCGACCAGAGTTCGCTCGTCGATCAGACCCAGCGATGCCAACAAATCTACCTGCGACTGGTTGTAGCGAACGACAGCCTGGGCATACCGAAGTCGCGCCCGCGCCATCGCGTCCTGCGACTGAAGCACATCCAAGGTCGTCATCGTACCGGCTGCAAGGTTAGCCTGTGTCAACCGCAGGGCTTCGGTCGCGGACGCTACCTGTTGTTGGGCCAGTCGGATTAGTTCGTTGTTCGATTTACTCGCCTGCAAGCTATTGATGACTTCAGCCCGGACGCGTGCGAGTTCGCGCTGGGCTTCGAGCAACGTACTCCGCTGGGAGGCTTCAGCCGCCTTGAGATTGCCAAACGCGGACACGCTGAGTCGCCACGTGGAGGAGGCTGTGAATTTCGATTGATCTTTGAACGCAAACGTCTGGTCTCTCCGGCGGTCCAGTCGTCGAGACCCGCGAAAGATTCCTTCGCGGATGAATCCGTTGGAAAGTGGGTTCGCACCAAACGCCCCCGTTGGAGATAGGGGGTTCACGATGAAGTTGTTCGGGAGTCCCTCCGCTGGAACAACGTTGGCGGCATTTCCTTGTATGCCGCCGTATTGATACCCGACCGAAAACTGAGGCCCGAACGCTCCCCACCACGTCGCTCCGGTTTCCGCCTCCCGCGCCTCGATCAAGGTTCGAACGCGTTCCAACTCCGGTCGAAACGTCGCGCTGATCGCCAGCAGATCGTCAATATCCATATCATGGCGAACCAGCGTGACGGCTGGGAGAGTGTCTACATCGGGCACGAGCGTAACCGTCGCGTCCAAATCGAGCGCCGTCGCCAGGGCAACACTGGCGCGATAGAATTGGTTCAGTGCAACAATCAAATCCTGCCGGCGCTCCGCAAGTCGCGCCTCAGCCCGCATCTCATCTGCCGGCACGCCCGCCCCAGCCGACGCCCGCAGCCGATTGATCCGCAATAATTCTTCGGATTCGTTAACCGACTGCCTTGTCGCCGACACGCGCGCCTGCGCGAGCACCAATTCGTAGTATTGGATCGCCGACGTCCGGAATGTCTCGCCGATGATCGCACGCTCATTTTCGGCCTCCGCCTTGAGACGCTTCTTCGCGGCGATGATGTCGTAGATCACTCTGCCAGGATTAATCACCCATTGAACTGCGATCGACGGCTGAAACGTGTTGAATCCAACGCCCTCGATGTTGCCCTCGGTCGCCCGAACGGAACCGTCCACATGCTCGAACAGCGCGGTCGGCACGAGCGTGGGGAACACCGCCCCCACCGCACTTTCCAATCGACCGCGAGACGCAGCCACCTGTTCGCGGGCCTGCAGGATGTCGACGTTGTCCGCCGCCGCAACTCGAATCACCGTCTCCAAGTCGATCGCCGCCATCTCGGTGAACATCGCTGGAACACTCGATGGGTCCAGTCGCAGCGCATCCGCACCATGCGACGAACCGATGGGTGTTATGTCCACGGACTGGCGGTCCAGCGTGATCGGTGGTTCCACGCTGCAGCCTGCCAACACCGAGACGACCACCGTGCAGACGGTAGCCCTGTACATGCCGCTCATAGTCCACTCGCTTTCGGAGAACCAGCAACAGGCTGGCCTGTCGTCATGACGCGGACCGGCGCGCCCGGGCCGACCACGCCGTTGGACGACACAATGATCGACTCATTACCATCCAGACCCGACACGACCTCGGTCCAGATTCCGTCGTCATAACCCATTCCGACCGGCTTCGACCGTGCCACACCATCCTCGGCCACCAGCACGGATGTTTTCTTACCCTCAACGCGAATGGCCTTCGATTCGATCATCAACGCCAGCTTCTTCGTCTCCAGCGTGATCGCGACTTGGGCATACATCCCCGCAGCGAGGCGGCCGTCGGCGTTGTCGAGATCAACCTCCGCGCGCATCGTCCGCGTCCCCGGCCGAATCGACGCCGCGGTGCGCGAGACGGCGGCTGTCATGGGGTCGCCCCTCAACGAGACCACGTTAACCGACACACTCGTTCCAACATGAACGAACGGTGCATCCGTCTCGGGAATCTCCAAAACCAGACGCAGCCGATCGACTTTGGATACGGACAGGAGAGGTGTCGTGGGGCCCTGCGCAGCCGACCGGACAAACGCCCCGGAATCCACGAACCTTGCGTGGATCAAACCGTCGAACGGAGCTCGAATCGTTGTGTACGCCATCAGCGTCGTGAGGCGCGCCACATTCGCGCTCGCCACCATCATCTCCGACGACGCAACCTTCACGTCTGCCTCAGCCGACAGCCTCTCCGCCTTGGCAGCATCCACGTTGGTGCCCGCGATGCGAACCTGTGCATCCGCGACAGCCAATCCACCTTTGGAATCGTCGAGCGCTTGCTCGGGAATGGCGTTGCCTTTACGAAGCGCTTCCTGACGCTGCAGCGTGATGCGACGAAGATGTCGCTCCGCCTCGAAACGCTCCACTTGCGCAGCGGCGGTTTGAACCCGCGACTCCGCCTGCGTGACCTTGGCTTTCAACGCTTCCACACGCGTTCGCCGCGCTTCCAGGATTGCGGTCGCCTGACGCAGCTCGTCAAGCATCTCCGGCACGCTGATCTTGATCAGCACGTCCCCGGCGGATACGCGATCCCCAATGTCCACCTGAACCGATTCAATGTACCCGCTCACATTGGCGAACAGGTCCACGCTTTCGTCGGCGGTCAGCGTTGCGGGCATGTTCAGCGTTCGCGTCATCGCGCGACGAACGGGCTTGCTGATCTCAACCTGCACAGCCTGACCGCCCGACTTGCCCTGGCCCAGCGCTTCGTCGGAATAACCGACCAGGACCATCCAGCCCATGACCCACAGCGGAGCGTGACAGGTGCGAATCAGATCAATGCGACTCATGCTTGTACTCCAACGGAAACCATAGCGGGCGGCGAATCGCCCCCGCGTTTGAACATTGTGTAAAGACACGGGACAACAACCAGCGACAACACCGTCGCCGCCAGAACGCCGCCGATGATCGTCCGCGCGAGCGGTGCGTTCGCTTCTCCACCCGCTACGCCGATCGCCATCGGCACCAGCGCCAACCACGTCGTCAGCGATGTCATCAGGATCGGACGGAGGCGAATCCAGGTCGCCTCTCGAATAGCCTGTCGCACGCCCAACCCCTCGCGTACCCGCTGGTTGGCAAACTCCAGCAGAATAATGCTGTATTCGACCACGATGCCGGCCATCATGATGATCCCCATGAACACCGGAATGCTCAGATTCGTATTCGTGGCCCTCAACACCACCACCACGCCCACCATCCCCAGCGGAATGCTCAGCAGAATCACCAGCGGAATCACGTACGACCGCAACTGTGCAACCATCGCCAGGTAGACCAGAATGATGGCGATCACCAGCCCCACCACAAACTGATCAAACGCCCCACGCATGATCTCCACCTCGCCCTTGATCTTGTACGCGTAACCCTTTCCGGCGAATGCGCCGCCTTCCACTTCGTATTCCGCTCCGCGTTCGGTCTCGAACTTGCGCGGGCTCAACTCCGGGGACGCCGCCAGTCGACGCTCGATCTCCGCCGCGACCGAACCCACGTCGTACCCGGACGCCACATTCGCGTACACGTCGATGACGCGCGTGATGTTGTGATGGTTGATGACCGCCGGTCCCGTGTCGCGATAGAACTCCGCGATGTTACGCAGCGGAACCGCCATCCGCGTTTCGCTTGCCTCTTCAGCCGCCCGCAGAACGCGGCTCCTGGCCGTGATCGGCACGTTGCGAAGCGTTTCAAGTGAATCAATGCCCTGTTCCAGATACTGGGCACCGATGAAATAGTGATTGCCGTTGGGCGCAATCCAGAACGCGGGGTTGAATCCGATGCTCGAGTTGATGCTGGTGACCACGTTCTTGATCACGTCCTCCTGCGTCAATCCCAACTGGGCAGCCTTGACACGATCAACCTCGATGCCGATCTGCGGATAATCCAACCGCTGCGGAATGCGCACGTCCCTCGCGCCTTCGACGGATCTCACGATGCGATGGATGTGACGCGCGATTTTCTCCGATGTGTGCATGTCGCTGCCACGCACCTGTATCTGAATCGGCGACGGCACGCCGAGATTCAGCGCAGCCGTCAACATGCCGCCCGTGTCGAACGCGAATTCAATACCTGGAAACTCCCTGGCAAGGCGCTCGCGGAGCGTCGTGACGTAGTCGAACACGCCCGGCATGCCCGCCTTGCCCTTGGTCTGCACGAGAATAAACGCGTCCATCGGGCCGTTGTTGGGCGTGTAGGCAGCCGGCCAATCCATTAGAACGCCGATGTTCGAGATCAGGATTCGCAGGTTGGAGTCGGGCAGCGTCTCGTTCGCAGGGTCGGGGTCAGGCTTGCCAATCTCATCCATGATCGACTGTTCGATATTCGCGATTTCTCGCTCCGTGTTCTCGATCCGGGTTCCCGATGGCAACCGGGCATAGATCGTGAACTGGTTGGAATCCACCGGCGGAAACAGTTCGCTGCCCATCGTCGTGGCCAGTGCGCCGGCAGCGACCAACATCGCCAGCGACAACGCGACGACCGCGAACCGCATTCGCATCAATGCGCCGAACAACCCTTCAAACCACGTCGGCACGCCCTCATCCGACCCGCCACCGCGCTTCGACGCTGGCGTCTCCTTCAACAATCGCGACGACAACGTCGGAATCACCAGCATGGCAATCACGTAACTCGCCACCACCGCCATCGTCACCGTCAGCGCCAACGGTTGGAACAGAAACTTCGGAACGCCCGACAGGAACACCACAGGAAAGAACACCACAACGAACGTGATCGTCGACACCAGCACCGGAAGTGCGACCTCGCGCGTGCCCTCCAACGCAGCCTGCATCCGCGTCTTGCCCATCCGTGAATGACGCACGATGTTGTCCAGCACGACGATCGATTGATCCACCAGAATTCCAATCGCCAGCGCCAACCCGCCAAGCGTCATGCTGTTCAGCGTGTCGCCGGTAAAATACAAACCCGTCAACGCTGCCACGATCGACAGCGGAATCGCCAGCATGACGATGAACGTAAGCCGGATGCTCCGCAGAAACAGCAGCACCACCACACCCGCCAGAAGCGCCCCCAACCCGGCAGAAATCTGTAACCAGTTCACCGACTTGCGGACCAACGTCGATTGGTCCATCACCACGCCGAGTACCAGGTCCTTCGCCTTCGGGTTCATCTCGCGGAGACGGGCGTTGATGCGCTCCAATTTCGACTTGATCGAGTCGACGATCGCCAGCGTGTTCGCCCCCGGCTGGCGATAGATCGGAATGTACGCCATCGCACTGCCGTTGATGCGAACCTTGTTCGATTGAATCTGGTGGCTGTCCTTCACGTGGGCGACGTCGCGCATGAACACCACCGCATCGCCCGACGTCGCGATCGGAAGGTCGTTCAACTCCTCGACCTTCTCCGGCATCGCGTTGGACACGATCTGATAATCGATGTCGCCGAATTTGGCGTTTCCCGTTGGAATGAACACGCTCTGCGATTGCAGCGTTCGCACCACATCCATCGGCGACAGGCCACGCGCCGCCAGCTCCATCGGGTCCACGTAGGCCAATATCCGCCGCAGCACCCCGCCATACACCGCCGGGGCAATCACGCCCTGAATGGCTTGAAGCCGGTTGCGAAGCTCGTAGTAGGCCACATCGTACAGTTCCTTCTCCGTCATCGTGGGGCTGGATACGCTCACCAGACACAACGGAACCGACGCGGTCGGGTCGAACGGCATGACCATCGGCGGAATCGTGCCGGGCGGAAGATAGAACATGTCCGACATCGCGTAGGACGTCACCTGCGACATCGCGGTGTCGAAGCTGATCCCCTCGCGAAAGAAGTCCTTCACCACGCACACGCCGAGCATCGCCTTGGCTTCTTGGTGCTCGATGCCCACCGATTGGCCGGTCCAGCGCTCCAGGCGGCTCATGATGTCGCGCTCCATCACCTCGGGCGGCATGCCCGGATAGAACGTGACGATTTGCACTGCCGGCGTTTCAAACTGTGGCAGAAGGTCCGCCGGGATGCGCGTCGACGCATACCCGCCCACCACCACCATCGCCAGCACCAGCACGACCACCAAATAGGGGTTCTTTAGCCCAACCTCAATCGCTTTCATGCACCACACCCGTCATCAAATGCAACAGTCTCGATTCCGGCAGCGACGACACCGCTGCATACAACAACGATCCGTCCCGACACGCGACGACCGTCTGATTTGAAAAATAATCCACGTGATGTGTCCGACCGTGACGCGTCACGGTCTTCATCCCGTCCAGGTCCTTCTTATCGCCGCGCACCACCACCACCGACGCGGGCGTGTCATCCATCCGATACCACAAGATCGCAGCCGTCTTGCCGGCAATCGTGCACTTGCGCGCCCCGAGCAATTTGCAATTGCCCGACGCGCGAGGTACCGACACCGCCAGCCCCGTCCGTTGCTTCAACCACAGTCCGACGGCTTTCGCATCTCCCGAGACCAACTCCAGCGGCTCGCCCTTGGCGATGAGGCCCAGATAGTCAGTCGCCACCGCGCGGGCGAATCCACGACCATCGCTCACGCCCGGCGAATCCAACCAGAGCAACCCGCCAACCACCACCGCCACAGCGGCAGCGACGGCCGCCCATGATCCCAACCGAACGCCACGCGATCGTTTTAGGTCGTTGTCGGTCGTCAGCATTCGCGCGATCGCGCGTTCATCCGGCAAGACATGCAGGGCGTCTCGCCCCATCGAAGTGGCGAGGTGACGACGAATGGCTCGCTCGATCTCAGCCTCGCGAGCACACTTCGGGCAATGCTCCAGATGACGTTGCAACTCAATGCTCAGCGGAGCGTCCAACTCGCTGTCGAGAAAAGCGTACAAGTATTCCCGCACCTGTGTGCACGTCATGGCGAACCCCCGCGAGACGTTGATCGCACGTCAGCCTCCGCTGCAAGTTTCGATCGAAGCGCTCCGCGAGCGCGGGACATCCGCGACATGATCGTGCCGATCGGACAGTCCAAGACTTCGGATATCTCGCGGTAGCTTAAATCGCCGCCGACCGAGAGAATCAGCACTTCACGAAAGGCAGCCGGCAAGGAATCGAGCGCCGACGCGATCCGGTCGTCGAGGAATTCACGAAACGCTTCTTCGCCCATCGCAGGAAACGATGAAAACGTCTCAGCCGGATCGAACGACAACAGGTCCGTCAAGTCGCCGCTGTCCACTGGCACCAGGCGAATTCGGCGGCTGGCGGTTCGCTGCCACTCGAACGCGACGTGACGCATGATGGTCATGATCCACGCTCGCTGGTAGGTACGATCGTCTCCCGGCGAAAAGTTTCGATAGGCTCGCAGCAGCGTTTCCTGCACCAGATCGTGCGCGTCCGACTCGCTGGTCGCATAATGGCGCGCAACGGTATGCAGCCGCTCCCAGTGCGGTCGAAGATAATCCAGAAACATACCCGCCCGATCGCCCATCGCGTCCCCGTTGCTCAACCCAATAAATGCCGATTCTCGCCGAAACCTTCCCGAAATCCTGATCGCTCCCGAGAAACTGTCAGCCGCCCGCGAGCCCACCCGGCGAAGAAAGCTGTTGACTCCGCCGCCACAAGGACGATATCACCTGCGGAACCGGTTCCGGCTTACTCGGCGATGATCGCCGGGTGCCATGCCCAAGCCGAAGGCGCGGGCATGCCTCCTTGTGTTGATCCCATGACCGCGCTGAGCTGGGCCATGGCACTCGAGTGCCGCGCCTGCAGAAAAGTCGAAAAACCATCGTAGAAACGGCACTGGTTGCGACCGAACCGCCCCGCGCCTATTCTGTCCGCCGGGTCACCCCGTCGTCGACGCCCGAGGTAGCACAACCGGCATGAGGATCGCGCTCGACATTCGCTACCACACCGCCAGCGGCGCGTCCAACTACATCACCAACCTACTACCGCACCTTGTCAGGCTCAACACGGCATACGAACTCGTCTTGATCCGATTCGACGATCAATTGGAGCATCGAAACCTCAACCTCGAATCCATCACTTGTCGTCGCACCGGAGCGATCGCCCACGTGATCTGGGACCAACTCCGCCTCTCGCGCGTGCTCGACCGCGCCGCCATCGACCTCTACCACCCCTTGAAGCTACTCGGCGCGATGTTCTGCCGATGCAAACAACTCCGCGTCGGCCACTCCATCACCAGCGCCTTCCGCGGAAGCTTCCCCACCTCCAAAAAGGCGTCGCTCTATTGGATCGTTCTTGGCAACCGTCTCTACCGGCGGAGCACCCACGTCGTCGCCGTCAGCGAATTCGTCCGCGATTTCCTCGTAGAAGGTCTCTCCATCCCCGAATCACGCGTCACCGTCGTGTTCAACGGCAAGGACGAACGTTTTCGCGATATCGACGATCCGGTGCAACCCCCCTCGCTAACGCTGACCGTCCAACAGCCGTTCCTGCTCGGTGTCGGCAACATGTTCCCCGTCAAGAACCACCTCACCACCGTCCGCGCGTTCGCCAAGCTTGCCACAACGTTTCCCGACCACGCACTGGTCTTCGCCGGCAGTACCCGTCATGCCTACTTCGACTCCGTACGGCAAGCCGTCGTCGACGCCGGTCTGGCTGATCGAGTACATTTCGCCGGGTTCGTCGACACCGACGCGCTACTCTACCTGTACAACCGCGCAGACCTCCTCCTCATGCCCTCGCTGACCGAAGGCTGCCCGATCACGCTGCTCGAAGCAATGGCGTGCGGATTGCCCGTCATCGGGGCGAACCGCGGCGGCATACCCGAACTCGGCGGCAACGCGATCCGTCTCGTCGACGATCCGCACGACGTCGACGGCTGGGCAACCGCCATCCAACAGATTCTTCAGGACCCCTCGCTACACGCCCGTCTCGTCGATGAATCCAAAAAACGCGCCGCCCAATTCACCTGGGAGCGAGCCGCCACCGAAACGCTCGCCGTCTATGACGCACTGCTCGGGAACAACGCATCATGACCGCTACCCCGGCTGCGTCCGCCCGCGCCTTTCAAAAGCTCGCCCTCGGTGCGGGAACAACGTTCGCCGCGAAAATCGTTAACACCGGCACCAAATTCATCACGCAGATCGCGCTATGCCGACTGCTCGGCGCAGAAGGGTTTGGCCTGTACGCACTCTGCATCGTCGTCTATCAAGTCGGCGAGTTGGTGGCGGGCATGGGGCTTGAAAGCGGCGCGGTTCGGTTCGTGTCCATCTACAACGGCAACGGCGACCAGCAACGTCTCAAGGGCACGCTGAGACGCGCAGCCCTGCTCCCGTTCGCCGTCGGTCTGGTCCTTTGCGCCATCCTCTTCGTCACCGCCGATCCGCTCGCCGTCAGATTCTTCGCCAAGCCCGACATGGCCACCGCGCTAAAGATCGTCGCCATCGCTCTTCCGTTCGGCGCGACCATGACCGTGCTCGCTTTCGCCACGACCGGGTTCGGCGTAACGCACTACCTCGCGCTCATATGGACACTTCACCCACTGGCGAATCTCCTGCTGGCGGTCGTGCTCTGCCTCCTCGGGTTCGGGCTGGAAGGTGCAGCCGCCGGGTGGGTCGTTGCGTCCATCCTCAGCAGCGGATTCGCCCTGCTGTGTGTGCGCCGCGTCGCGCCCACATTGGCGAACCGCTCCATCAAGCCAATCTCCGAAACGAAGAAACTATTATCCTTCTCCCTGCCGCTCGCGTTTGGCAACTTTCTATGGCTGGTGCTCTTGTGGACCGACATCATCGTCCTGGGGCACTACGGTTCGGAGTTCGACGTTGGTCTCTACCGCGCAACGTCGCAAACCTCGCTGCTGCTCACCCTCATCATCGTATCGTTCAACACAATCTTCGCGCCCACCATCGCCGATCTGCTTCACAAGAACGAGATGTCCAAGACCC
>CAYQFV010000006.1:48412-52702 GCA_964416845.1 uncultured Phycisphaeraceae bacterium
ATCTTCGCGCCCACCATCGCCGATCTGCTTCACAAGAACGAGATGTCCAAGACCCGAGATCTGTTCCAGACATCAACACGTTGGAGCTTGACCGCCACCGTGCCGATATTCCTCGTGCTGATCGTCTCGGGCGGCGACATACTACGCATCTTCGATGTTCGGTTCGCATCGGGCGCGATCCCGCTGCTCGCGTTGGCCATCGGGCAACTCGTCACCGCAGGCACGGGCAGTTGCGGGCAAATCCTCGCCATGTCAGGCCATCAATACCTCAAACTCTTCGGCGACCTCGCGATGGCTGTCGGCAACGTCGTGCTGAATCTGATCCTGATCCCCCGCTGGGGCATCATGGGCGCAGCGGTCGCCACAGCCATCAGCGTAGCAGCCGTGCACGTCGTACGTTTGATTCAGGTCTACGTCGTACTCAAGCTCACCCCCTACAGCGTTCGATATCTCAAGGTTATCATCGCCGGCGCGGTCGCCGGATCGGTTGGCGTTTGGATTCGCCCGGCGCTCAACGACGTCCACTATCTTCTTTCCATCGCCGTGCTATCGACGATCATGGTCGGCGTGTACGGCGGGCTGCTCTGGGCGATGGGGTTGGAACAGCAGGACCGGACGCTCCTCCGAGATGCGTACGCAGCCGTGCGTCGCCGGACAACATAGACCAAGCGGCGACTGGCACGTCGTCGCGCTTTGAACTGAACTCGTCATGATGAAGCATTGGAAGATCAAACTCGTCGCGCTATCATCCGCGTGCCTGTTGGCCGGCTTCGCGGGCGGCGTCGTCGTGGGCAACGATCGCGGCATTCCGTTCATGCATCGCGTGCGAGAATGGTCAGTCGGCATCTACACCGGCTCGTCACCGCTCTCGATGACGCCCGCAGCGGGCATCACCAACCCCGTCATCAGTGCGAACGACGTGACCGACATCGAAGCCAGCTTCGTGGCAGACCCGTTCCTGATGAACGATCAGGGCAAGTGGTACCTCTTCTTCGAGGTGCTCAACACCGCCACCAATCAAGGCGATATCGGCCTGGCGCACAGCGACGACGGATTGCACTGGCAGTACGACAAGGTCGTCCTAGACGAACCGTTTCACCTCTCCTACCCGCACGTTCTGCGCTGGGAGGGCAAGTTCTACATGATCCCCGAAAGCTACCAAGCTGCCTCCGTCCGCCTTTACGAAGCCACCCACTTCCCCGACCAATGGAAGTTCGTCACCACGATCGTCCGCAACGATTTCGTCGACACGTCCGTCTTTCGACACGACGACCACTGGTGGATGCTCGCAGCCGCCAACCCCCACGGCAACGACAAGCTCGTCCTCTACCACGCCGACCAACTCACCGGGCCTTGGATCGAGCATCCCAAAAGCCCGATCGTCATCGGCGACAAACACCACGCCCGTCCCGGCGGCAGGGTCATCACCGTCGGCGACAAGCTCTACCGATTCGCCCAGGACGACCAACCCGCCTACGGCTTGCACGTCTACGCTTTCGAAATCACAACCCTGACGACCACCGACTATTCCGAACGACCCGTGAAAGAAGCCGTCACCGGCGGTTCAGGCTCCGGTTGGAACGCCATCGGCATGCACCACATCGACGCCCACCAGCGACCCGACGGAAGCTGGATCGCCTCAGTCGACGGCTACCGCAAAAAAACCCTCTACGGCCTGAAGTACTAAAAACACCACCAATCCTGCATTCCACCCGTCCGAGGAAGGCTTCCTGACCACCCACTCGTCGCGTTTCCAAGGGCGCGACGCTTTACGGTTTCTCGTTCACGGCCGGTCCGATTTTGATCTTGGTGACCGCCGCCGCCGCCCGGGCTGCCGCAGCGCGGTCATCACGTTCTTCCTTCTTCAGCTTGTCAAGCAAGGTTTTGTCAATGCGACCCCACTTGAAAAGCTGCTCGGCAAGGTGCAAACGCTGGAAATCTAATTCGTCCTTATCGCCCACAAAACGTTCCAATTCGTCAAGGTACTTCTCGCATCCCGGCGCTTTCAGCGCGACCAGCGGCAAGATGCACCACTGTCGATCCCAAAGAGAAACGCTCGCATCGTCTGCGTATCGCTTGAGCGCTTGTACTGCCCATTCTCGGTCCCAGCCATCGAACAGAACGGAGTCCCCAATAACGCCGGTCAACTGGACGAAGGCACTCTTGCGAACGTCTGCGTTGTCATCCTGAGCAGCTTGGCGCAAGATCGCTACGAAACGGTCATCTTGCGGCAACTTTCGATGGGCATCGCTGTGGAGGCGACCACCGATCGCATGAATCAGCTTGCCTCGAAACTGCGCCGTGGTATCATCGGCCGCCATAGCCCATTCAGCATACTGTGCAAACAATGCCCTCTCAGTAAGAACACCGAACGCGAACCTCTCAACGCAAATGTCCTCCAAAAACTTTTCTTCCGGTAGCTTGTACCATTCACTCTTAGATCGTGTTCGAGAATTCTCAATTACTTCATCGACGAACGCAAGTACGGCCGGATTCTTCTTTTGCACCATGTGTTGAAGCGGTTCGTGCACTGACAAAAAGGACTCTTGGTCAAACGGCTGTCGACGACACACAGACCGGAATTGTGCGATCAACGTCTCCGCATCAGGAGGTTCCGCAGTAGCGCAATGCAACCCGCAGACGGTAGAGATCACTACTCCGCACCACAGCATTCTATTCTGAACCTTCATCTTCAGGTGCACTCGACTGACTTACGGCGTCTCGTCCTCGGCCGGTCCGATTTTGATTTTGGTGACCCCCGCCGCCCGGGCTGCCGCAGCGCGGTCATCACGTTCTTCCTTCTTCAGCTTGTCAAGCACGGTTTTGTCAATGCGACCCCACTTGAGAAGCTGCTCGGCAAGGTGCAAGCGCTGGAAATCTAATTCGTCCTTATCGCCCACGAAACGTTCCAATTCGTCAAGGTACTTCTCGTAACCAGGTGCTTTCAACGCGACCAGCGGCGAGATGCACCACTGTCGATCCCAAAGAGAAACGCTCGTGTCGTCGGCGTATCGCTTGAGCGCTTGTACTGCCCATTCACGGTCCCACCCATCGGATCGGACGACGCCGCCTATGACACCAGTTAGCTCGAAAAACGCAATTCTCCGAAGGCTGGTGTCGTCATCTTTCGCTGCTCTGTGTAAGAGCATAACAAGCCGGAGGTCTCGAGGCCGCCCGCGATGCGCATCGGAGAAGAGGCGACCGCCAATCGCTCGTACGATACTTTCCTTAAACCGTCGTGCAGTGTCCTCAGCCGCAATTGCCCATTCGGCGTACTGTGTGAACGACGCGCTCTTGGTCAGGACACTAAACGAGAACGCCTCCACGCAGACGTCTTCCAACCTTTCATCTGGTGACAGTTCGGCCCAATCGCTCAGTGTACGCGTCCGAGATTCCTCAATCACTTCATCGACGAATGTTTGTACGCCGGGGTCTTTCTCTTGCATCATGTGCTGCAGCGGCTCGTACACAGAACGATAAGACTCTTGGTCAAACGGATCCTGACGACACACCGACCGAAGTTGCGCGATCAACGTCTCCGCATCAGGAGGCTCCGCAGTAGCGCAATGCAACCCGCAGACGGTGGAGAACAAGAGCCCGCACCACAGCATTCTATTCTGAACCTTCATCTTTGCTAACCTCGTTTCTCGACGCACAATGCTATCCTGAAACATATCACGGACGCGTCATTCAATGTGGCCGTAGCGTGTCGACGATCGCCTTATGACTGTTCCACCAATCACGGATTGCAAACCACATCCGCTTCGTAAGACGAAATCGTATCTTCAACCTGACCTGGTAGAAATTCCTCCGGTAGATTCTCGGCATTGCCGTAGTCAGAGTGCAATTGTTGACAGTTCATCCCGTCCTCATCATTCAAGGACGTGTTCACAGCCAGTGCCAAATCGTTGCTGGCTAGCTTGATTGGCCCCTTGATCACTTCGCCAACGACTGAAATAGCTGCGACGATTTCCGTTGCATCCTTAACAAGCGTAACGGCGACAGCCACCGTGGCCCGCGCCTGGCTGATCGCCGATTTCCGTGTGTTGTAATTCTTCAGATGTATCGCATGGAGCCGCTCTTCGTACTGGCTCACGACGGAGAGCGAAAGCGACTTAACCCGAAGGCACTCGGCCCATGTGGCCACAACTTTGAACGACGCGTAATTGCCGTTGAGCAGGACGGTAACGGTCGTCGACCCGACCGTGGCCGCCGCGGGAGTGATTGACGTCCATGCGGTATCGCCGAAGCTCTGCGTGGACAGCCACGTCACCACCTCGCCTCGGATGG
>CAYQFV010000007.1:0-52540 GCA_964416845.1 uncultured Phycisphaeraceae bacterium
TGTTCGACACCGGCGAGGACCAAGCATGAACCGTTCACGTTGATTCTGACGTGTTCGTTCCGCAGCCACGTGAACGGCATATCGGGTTGGTCGGCGAGAACGCGGTCGTCGTGGTTACCCAGAACGGCGAAGGTGCCGCGAGGCGGGTTGATGGGCCTGAAGAACCGCCGGCACATCTCGGCGGCGTGGGTCCATCGGCAGGGGAGCGTGGAAAAGTCTCCGGTCGCGACCAGCAGGTCGTAGTCGAGGGACCGCAACATGTTCTGGGTCTGCTCGAGAACGGCGTTCCACTTACGAAAATGAAAATCAGATACGTGCGCGATGCGCACACCTTGAGCTTGCGGTTTGAGACCGACGACCGGTAGCGTGTATTCGCGCAAAGCGACCGATTGCGAGTTCACTGGAATCCCCCCCCAGGGTAGAGCCATCGCCAGCCTATCCGGCAGGCGTGTACTATGTCGGCCGACGGGGGTCGGAGCCTTGCACATTCTTTCTGCGAACGGACGTTACCCGGTCTGATCGAAAAGCTGCGTGGACAGATAACGTTCGCCACTGCTTGGCAGAATGGCGACGATGAACTTGTCCTTGTTCTCGGGCATGGCAGCGACCTGCGCGGCTGCGTAGAGGGCTGCTCCGGACGAGATGCCGCAGAGCAATCCTTCGACTTTGGCAGCGCGGCGAGCCCAGGCGAACGCGTCGTCGTTGGACACTCTTATCACGCCGTCGACGACGTCCATGTTGAGGTTTTCAGGAATGAACCCGGCCCCGATGCCTTGGATTTTGTGCGGTCCGGGTTTGACATCGCTGCCGTCGCGCGTCTGGGTGATGACGGGCGAATCGGCGGGTTCGACTGCGTAACATTGAAACGTTGGTTTCTTCTTCTTGAGCATCTCACCAATGCCTGTGATCGTGCCGCCCGTTCCGATTCCGGCAATGAGGATGTCAGCCTTGCCGTCCGAGTCGTCCCAAATCTCCAGGGCTGTGGTATCGCGGTGCACTTGCGGGTTGGCCGGGTTCTTGAACTGCTGCGGGATGAAGGCGTTGGGCGTTTCGGAGGCCAGTTTCTCACAAGCGCGTATGGCGCCGGGCATTCCTTCCGCCGCGGGTGTGAGGACCAGGTTCGCACCGAGGGCGCGGAGAAGCGTTCGCCGTTCTATCGACATGCTCTCGGGCATGGTAAGCGTGAGCTTGTAGCCCTTGGCAGCGCATACGAAGGCCAACGCGATCCCGGTGTTGCCGGAGGTCGGTTCCATGATGACGGTGTCGGGCGTGATCTTTCCGGCTCGTTCGGCCGCGGCGATCATGGCCATCCCGATGCGGTCCTTGACACTGGAGAGCGGGTTGAAGAATTCGAGTTTGGCGTAGACGGTGGCCGGAGCGTCGATGAGCTTGTTGATTTTCACCAGAGGGGTACGCCCGACGGTCTCGACGATGTTGTTGAACAGTCGACCCATTGTTTTTCTCCCGAAGATGTCGTTACCCGAACACGGCTCGTGTAGCGTCACCCGTCAATCTGACGGTGGCGGGCAACCGTTTCGTGTGCCACTGCTCTTGAGCAGTGCCCATGAAAGCTTTCGTGGCGTTCGTGCACTGCTCGAGAGCAGTGGCACACTCGCGAACTCAAGCGTGACGCCGTACCAGATTATGAAACGACCGCGCTTGCGTTGCAAGGGGCGATGCGCTCGGGCTCCATTTCTCGAACACCGACGATGCAACGCCACGAACGAAGGTCGCCGGCCGACTCGCGCTCGGTCGCGATGATGACATGCGAACAGTCTGGCCAAGCAGTACGCTGGTCATATCGCGATGGAGCGGCTGATCCATTCGGGTGGGAATGGTAGAACCCGATCATTTGACGACCGGCGGCGCGAGCGGCGCGTATCGCCTCGAACAGGGTGTGGGGATCGATTTGAAAGCGTGTTTGGCGGTGACCGGGATGGACGTTTTCGCAAGGGACGACGTGTTCTACGGTGTTCCGACTGCCTCGAACCGTACCGATCAGCAGTCCGCAGCACTCGCTCGGGTATTCCGCAAGGGCGTGGGCGATCATCCGGCGACGGTGTTCGTGCGTGACGACAATGACCGGCGGCGACGACGGGGATGGCTGGGTGGCAACGGCGTTCGTCGGATGGGGACCGGCGTCACGCGCCGATGTACTTGGCGAAGATGGATTTAGCGATGTCCGCATCGTCGGTGCCTCTGATGATGGCTCGTCCGTCGGCGAAAACGGTGATCTCGTGATCGCCGATCGTCGCACGCACCATGTAACGGTTGTGTTGTACCGCACCGTCAGCGGCGGTGTCGAGTTTCTTGACCATCGCGTCGAAGTCGACCCGTGGGCCTTCGGTTCGACGAATCTGAACCGCGTTTCGGCCGCAAAGGGTCGTCGCGCTGCTGGCGAGCTTTCCGTCGAGGTAGTCGAACCGGCGGCCTTTGCAGCATGGGCACTCGCCTTGATCGTAGGCGGATTGTACGTCCAACGTGGTGAACCTGCCGGTCCAAGCGTCGACACTGATAAGCCCACGAATGAGCGCGTCGCATCGCCCGGTGAGGATCTTAATGGCTTCGAGTGCTTGAATGCCCGCGATGATGGAGACGGCTGGTCCGAGGACGCCGGCGGTGTCGCAGGTGGGATTCATCTCCGGCGGGGGAGGACGATCGAAGACGCAGCGCAGGCAGGGTCGGGCGTCCGCGGTGATGGGCATGCACAACCCCGTCGTGCCGACGACGGCGGTGTAGATCCACGGTCGTGCGGATTTGACGGCGAGGTCGTTGATGAGATACCGGGTCTCGAAGTTGTCCGTGCCGTCGAGGAGCAGGTGGGCGTCCGAGCAGTGGCGTTCGATGTTGGTGTGGTTGATGTCGGCGACGACGGGTTGAATGTCCACGTCGGAATTGATTCGGCGTAGTTTTCGAGCAGCGGCTTCGGCCTTGGGGAGTTGTGCGGCGATGTCGTCTTCGTCGAAGAGGATCTGACGTTGGAGGTTGTTGGGTTCGATGAAGTCGCGATCGCAGATGCGCAGACTGCCAACGCCGGCGCGAACGAGTGAATCGGCGACGACGGTTCCGAGCGCGCCGCAGCCGATGAGCGTGACGCGCGATGAACGGAGTTGACGCTGGCCTTCTTCGCCGATCTCGGGATAGAGGATTTGCCTGGCATATCGCGCCAAGTGGGGCTCGAGCGAGGCAGTGGGGGGGTGATCCGGATCAGTAGGTCTGGTCATGATGATCGTCGTCGTAAGAGTGGGGGGGCAGTTGGTCGTCGACCTGCACCGCGCTTGAGACGTCGGCCCATTGGCGGCCGTTACGCACGCCGGCGACGATGAACATCATGCCGAAGGCGATGTATAGCACCCCGGGACCACCATCCATCAGCATCATGGCTGCTGAGACACAGAAGGACAGGCCGATGATGATCGAGACGATTGCGTCGAACAGCAATGCGACAACCATGCCGGTCATGCACCATAGCGCTGCCGCCGCCATGGCGAATCCGCCGATCTGTAGCGTGCGCACGAAGACGCGACCGCCGATGTCAAACAGCGTGTCACCGTCGCTCAGCTCGTAGCCACCGCCACTGAAAGCGAAGTAGAGCAGGGCGCCGGCAGCGATGGCAGCGCTGACGGTGTTTTGACGCACCAGTGCGGCTGCGTCGTGGCTACTGGAATCATGCGCTGGCAAATCGTTCACGACCAACTCCGGTAAGGTAGCGAGACCGCTTGAGACGCGTTGTTGCCACGGCGAATTCGGAATCGGCAGACTAGCACGCTGGCCATCGGCGCGTTCAACCGTTTCGCGCGCCTGGTTTGTGACAGATCATGGCGTTACGAACTCGTGCTGTTGCTCGCGAACGGACAGCACCGGGCAGCCCGCCTTTCGGACGACTTTTTCGGCGGTGCTGCCGAGTAAGGCATGAGCGATGCCGCCCCGACCGTGGGTGCCGATGATGATGAGGTCGATGGTGTTTTCGAGGGCGTATTGAACGATTTCTTCGCAAGGCCTGCCGGAGACGACGGCGGTGATCGGAGCGTACTTCAGGCCCATGAGGTGTTCGTCGGCGAACTGTTGCATGTGTCCTTGAGCGTAGCCGGTGAGGTCCTCAACGGCAGGGACCACCGGTGCACCTTCGGGACCCATCGCATTCCAATGTTGGTAGGCTTCGTCGACGACGTGTAGGCAGTGTATTTGGGCGTCGAAGGTGATGGCGAACTGACGGGCATACCTCAGGGCGTGCAGGGACAAGCCCGAGAAATCGGTGGGACAGAGAATTTTGGCGATCTTGATCGGCATGAGTCATGCGACCAGTTTGGTGGCTATCACACGGGCCTCGACTTACGCTCCAGGATATCATCGGTCAGCGTGGTCGTCAACGGTTGATGGCTTGAGTTCTCGGGCGTCGTCTTGACCAGGACGGTCGATTCGCTAGGATCAGGGTTTCGGGCGCGAATCCGCTTCGTGCCCATCTCCAACCCGTTCCGGACGATTGTTGCTGTGGTCGCATTACCGGTTTTAGAAACGAAGCCCGGCGGTGGTGGTCGCCGATTACCGCCCTGGTTGAAACGCCCTCTTCCGGGGCTCGCAGACTTCTCGCGCACCAAACGTGTGGTCGCCAGCAGCGGCGTGGCTACCGTGTGCATGGAAGCGCGGTGCCCAAACCTTACGGAGTGTTGGGCGAAGAAACACGCGACGTTCATGATTCTGGGCGAGCATTGCACTCGGCGATGCCATTTTTGTGCGGTGTCGACCGCCAAGCCCGATTCTCCGCAGGACGATGAGCCGCAACGGCTGGCGACTGCGATCGCGGCGCTTGGCCTTCGTCATGTGGTGATCACGGCGGTGGCGAGGGACGATTTACCGGACGAAGGAGCAGGGCACTTCGCTCGGTGTGTGGAAGCGATTCACCGACGGTGTGATGAGACGACGGTGGAGGTGTTGCCGGCTGACTTTCACGCGCGGCGAGAGTGCATCGAGACGCTGTGCCGGACTGAACCGGAGATCTACAATCACAATCTCGAAACGGTCGAGCGGCTGTCGCCGTTGATTCGCCCGCAGGCGAAGTACGAGCGGTCGTTGGACGTGCTGCGTTTGGTGAAGCAGGCCGCCCCGGAGATGGTGACCAAGTCGGGGTTGATGGTCGGTTTGGGGGAAACGCGAGCGGAGTTGCGGCAAACGTTTCGCGATTTGCGCAGCGCCCAGTGTGATGTCTTGACGATCGGGCAGTATCTCGCGCCGTCCATGACGGACCATCTGCCGGTGGATCGGTTTTATCCGCCGGAGGAGTTTGATGAGTTGCGCGAGGAAGCGTCGTCGTGCGGTTTCGTCAGCGTTGCGTCCGGCCCGTTTGTGCGGAGTAGCTACAACGCGGAGGAGGTGTTTGTCGAAGCGAAGCGGCGTATTGAGAAGAGGGACCGATCGTGACAGCCTCGGACGCGATCGCTGCGAAACTAGCGAGAAAGTTCATCGTCCTCGACGGGCCTGACGGGTGCGGAAAGAGCACGCAACTGGACAAGCTCGCAACGTTTCTAGCCGACAACGACGTACGCGTCGTGGCCACCCGCGATCCGGGTGGGACGGCTGTGGGCGACCGAATTCGACACATCCTGTTGGGTTACGATCTTAGTCAAATGGATGTTCGCTGTGAGACGTTTTTGTTTATGGCGTCGAGGGCGCAACTTGTTTCCGAAGTGATCGAACCTGCCCTGGCGGATGGCGATGCCGTGTTGTGCTCCCGATTCATCAGCTCGACTTATGCGTATCAGGGTGCGGCGGGATACGATGTATCGCGGCTGCTGGACCTCGGCAATTGGGCGGTCGGGGATTCGTGGCCTGATTTGACGATCGTGCTGGACGTTCCCGTCGAAGTCGGTTTTGAGCGCACCGGGCGCAAATCGCACCATGCCGGTGCGAACCGCAGCGCGTCGACCGGCGATCAGGGCGAGTTGTTCGTCGATGCGACGGTGGATGCGATGGAGGCGAGGTCGATCGAGTTCCATCGTCGCGTTCGCGAGGCGTTTCTTTCACTTCCGGACCGGTATCCGAAGCCTGTCCATATTGTGGATGCGAGTGGTTCGGAGGGCGAAGTTCATCGAGGCATTCTCGAGTCGATCAGCCGTGCGACTTTTTAACGTTCGTCACCAACCACGAGCCCACCGTCTTTGCCAGCGGGCGATGGCGGACGATCGGTTTCCCCACGCATACATTTTCCACGGCCCGGAGGGAGTAGGACGCGAGTTGTTCGCCCGCGGCCTATCGAAGGTGTTGTTGTGCCCGACTCCCACTCGCGGGTCGTCTGGTGAGACGGAGGGATTGGCGAGTTGGGACGGAGACGTTGTCGACGCTTGTCATGCGTGCGAAGCATGCCGAGCGGTCGAGGCGGGCGTTCACCCGGATTTGCATCTCATCTATCGCGAACTGATCAAGGACCATCCCGACCCCATCGTCCGGGGGAGGAAGGGGCTGGGACTGGGGATCGACGTCATTCGGGAGTTCCTGATTCAACGGGCATCGAACAAGCCGATGCTTGGCCAGGCGAAGGTGTTCGTGGTTCGCGATGCGGAGAAGATGAAGGCGGCGGCCCAGAACGCATTGCTCAAGACGCTCGAAGAACCTCCGAATTCGACCTATCTGATACTTCTGGCGACTTCTGCTGATGCGCTCCTGGCGACCGTCCGCTCCCGATGTCAGATGGTCCCATTCGGGCTGTTGCCGCAAGAATTCATCGTCGACGCCTTATGCCGAGAGAACGACTCGGTCACCGAAGAAGAAGCGCTGCTGTGTGCAACCGTGGCAGGTGGGAGCTTGGGTGCGGCGATTCGTTACCTTTCGGACGGATTGGGCGACTGCAATGGGCGGCTCGTTGAGGTCGTGTCGCGACTTGTCAACGGGGAAGTCAGCGAGACAGCCAAGCGATTGATCGCGGATGCCAAGGCGATCGGCGGGGCGTATCAAACGCGAGACAAGGGAATGAGCGACACCGAAGCACAGCGGCTGGGGCTGAGGACGCTGTTGTCCTTGCTGTCGCTGTGGTATCGCGCCGCGCTCCATGCGTCCGTAGGAAGCAGCGCGCCGGTGGCCAACCGATCGGCGGGGGCAGGAATGACGCCGACGGGTGCGGGCAATGCCATTCGTGAAATCGCGGCGACCGAACGCCGCCTGGGGCTCAACGCGAATGTGCAACTTTGCGTCGAGACATTGCTCATTCGATTGTCACGCTTGATGCCCCGTTGACCGATCCGTTTTCTGTCGTAACCACGGCATGAGATCGCGCACCGCTCGACCGGCGCGTTCCAAATCACTGTCAGCATCTTCTTGGTACAAACGCTTGTGGTTCGGCAGACCCTGGCGACACTCGGCGATCCATTCCTTCGCGAACGCGCCGCTGCGGACCTCATACAGAATGCGGGCCATCTCTCGCCGCGAGTCAGCGTTGACAAGGCGGGGGCCGCGTGTGAGATCGCCGTACTCCGCCGTGTTTGAGATGCGGTCGCGCATGCCGCTGAGTCCTTCCGCGTACACCAGATCGACAACCTGTTTGAGTTCGTGAATGCATTCGAGGTAGGCGAGCTCGGGTTGATAGCCTGCGTCGCAGAGCGTCTGGAACGCGGCTTTCATGAGCGCGGTGACGCCGCCGCAAAGGACGACCTGCTCCCCGAAGAGGTCGGCTTCGGTCTCGGCGGCGAAGGTGGTTGCAACGACACCGGCGCGCGTCGCACCGATCCCCTTGGCCCATGCGAGGGCGGTCGCAAGGGCCGAACCCGAGGAATCACGTTCGATCGCGAGCAAGGCGGGCAAGCCACGGTCCTGAAGATAAAGAGACCGCAACAGCGTGCCGGGCCCCTTGGGCGCGACCATGATACAGTCGAGGTTGTCCGGCGGGTCGATCAATCCAAAACGAATGTTGAATCCATGGACAAAGCCGAGCGTTTGCCCGGGGTGTATCGCGGGCGCGATATCCTGGCGGTAGATCTCGCCGGCGGTCTCGTCGGGAAGCGTGACGATGAGCAAGTCCGCTTGCTTGACCGCATCGGAGATTGCGACTGGGTGAAACCCGTCATCGACGGCCAGTCGATGATTCGTACCGCCGGTGCGTTGGGCGACGATGACCTGAACGCCGGAATCTCGTAGGTTCTGGGCGTGGGCGCGACCCTGGTTGCCGTAGCCAAGAACTGCGACGATGCGGTTGTCGAGGATCGAAAGGTCGGCGGTGTCGGTGTCGTAGAGATGCCAAGCCATCGTAGCGTTCTCCGGGTGTTCCATCGTATGGGATCGCCCAGCCATCTGGTAGTTCACGCTTCGGCGATCGCGACGAATGGGCTGATCGGCGGGAGTCTACCGCGCTGCGCTGAGGTCGCCAATCGCTGATTGCGATCGGTGGGTTTGTCCCGCACCGTTGCGTTCGTCGACTAGCCCTGCATAATGACGCCCCACTCGCTTTCGAGAATCCGCGGGGCGGATGATATGACGACAGATGTGCGACATCTCTACGAACGCATCGCCACAGCTCTGACATCGGATGATCCCGATGACGTGCGAGCAGCGCTGACGGACCTTCGTGCCGCGGACATCGCCGAGATCATGGACCTCCTCGACGACGAGGAGCGTTCGCGTTTGATCTATAACCTTCCACCGCGATTGACGGCGGAGGTCGTAGTGCTCCTTGACGAGGCTGTGCGCGGCGAGGTCGTTGACGAGCTCAACGACCAGCAGATCAGCGACATCGTCAAAGAACTGCCGCCCGACGATGCTGCGGACGTCATGGGTGAGCTCCCGTCGGAACAACTCGACGAGGTGCTCGACAAGATTCCGCAGGCCCAGTCGGATCAGATTTCCGAACTATTGGCCTACGACGAGACCTCTGCCGGGGGCATCATGAACCCGCAGACGATCGCCTTGCCCGCGCACGCAACGGTGGCGGAGGCGGTCGAGCGAGTGCGCCATTTCGCGGTCGACGACGACCTGCACAGCGTGTTCGTTGTCGACGAGGGAAACAGGCTACTGGGGACGATCCCGCTTCGCCGGTTGGTGGTCAACCCTCCGGACGCTCGTCTCACGACTCTCTACGACCAAGCCCCCGTCACCGTGCGCGTCGACGACGATCAGGAAGAAGTCCTCCACGTCATGCGAAAGTACGACCTGGTCGCGGTCGCCGTGGTCGACGAGGCGGGGCGGTTGGTGGGTCGGGTCACGTCGGATGATGTCATGGACGTGGCTGAGGAAGAAGCGGCTGAAGACATCTACCGCATGGCGGGCACGGACGCGGCGGAATTGGAAACACACTCAGCGTTTTTGGCTGCCCGCGTTCGTATGTTCTGGCTGCTTCCGTGCATGGTGGGAACTGCATTTGCTGGCGGAGTGATCCTCGCTTTTCGAGGATTGGGATTCTCGGCCAACCATTTTCTGGCGCTCGTGCCCTTCGTGCCGATGATCGCGGCGACGAGCGGCAACGCGGGGATGCAGGTCTCGGCGATCATTGTTAGGGGGTTCGCGACAGGTGATATCGCGTCGACCAAACTGACGCGGGTATTCTTACGCGAGGTTCGGATCGGCGTGTTGGTGGCAACGTTGTGTGCGATCGCGGCGGGGCTCCTTGCCATTGCCGTGCTCGCCCTACGAACCGAGACCAGCGGTGCGACCTTGGTGAACCCGCTTCGTGTTGGGGCGGCGGTTGGTTTGGGGATACTCTGTGCCATCCTCGTTTCGGTGACGCTGGGTATCGGCCTGCCGTTTCTGTTTCGTCGAATCGGGGTCGACCCGGCGATCGCGTCAGGACCGCTGATCACATCGTTGAACGACCTACTCAGCGTGGTTTTCTACCTGACCATCGCGCTCGCGGTGGTGGGCTGATCGCGTATTGCGGGCTGAAGGGTGGCGGGGATGGTCCGCGCAGGACACTCCCACGGCTTACGGTTGAGCCTCGGCCACGGGCGTGGACTGCTGCACGTCTGCGTTTGTCCGTGCCGTCGACTGACGGGACTGATGTTTCGGGCTGTTCGCCGGATGGTTGCCGTCGGGCTGATTCGCCTTGGAGGCCGGCGATTCGGTGCTGGACGGGTCGGCAGTCGTGCTTGGTCGATCTTCCGAGCTCCAGCGGATCGAGTCCACCAATCCCTGGGCGTTCCCGCTCGTTTGGCCTGCCACCTTGGCGAACTTGTGTTTCAGCGTTGACAGGCGGCGTTTGGCACGGACGTTCTGTTTGCGAACGGCACTCTGCATTTCCCTGCTCGCGTGGCGAGACGCGTCCTTCGGCGTTTCGGTCAGCCGACCTTTCGCGGGGACGCGCGTCGGTTCGATTCGCGTAATCTGCGCTTCGTCGCTACGGTGGGGGAGTGGCATGGTTGGCGAGTCGACGAGGCTGCGGCGGATGGACGATACGCTGGCGGCAATGTCCGGAAGCCGTTTGAGCTCTTTCAACACCGAGTCAGCATCGCGGAGCGCTCGCAGATCACTTTCGATGGTGTCCAGCCGGTCGGCCAACTTGGCGTTGGCGGTGCGCGTCAGATCGCGCATGGAATTCGAGAACACGTCACGCAGATCGCGCTGCATCGAAGCGAACCGTTTGGCGAGGTCACCGCCGGTCGAATTTCGGCTCGACTCAGTGATTTGCTTCGTCATCGTCTGCAACTGGTGCCCGATCGCCGTCAGCCGATCTAGAACGCGCCCGTCTACCGCTGGCGCGGCAGGTGTCGGTCGATCGGCGACATCACCGAGCCTTTGATCCAGGAGGGATAGTTGGTCCGTGATACCGGAGGTCAGATCCTGAACCATCGAGCGCGTTTCGCGCGTCACAATGTCGCGTAGTTCACGTTTTAACGAGGACGCCAGTTCCACAAGCTTCGTGTCGGCGGGCAAATGACGATCCTCACCACGGGCGCTGATCGTAGCGAGGCTTCGCTCGATCGACGCGAGTCGATCAGCGAGCACTGCGCTCTGACGATCGGCAACCGCGATAGCTGGTCTGTCCTCCGAGATTCGCGTCAGTGATCGTTCGATTGATGCGAGTCGAATGTCAATGTTCGACACCTCTGCGACCTTCTGTGTGGCTTGATCGCCTCGGTCGGTCTCAAGATCGGTCGTGATCTTGGTCAGGTTCTCCAGTGATGTTCGGACCTGGTCGAGTGTCGTGCCCGCGACGGATGACTCGGTCGCAAGAGCATCCACCGCGTGTTCGAGGGCGGCCATCTTCTCCGAAAGTTGAGGGTCGATATCACGGTCAACGGTCCGCGTGACCGTTGGTACGAGGGCACGCATCTCGCGTTCGAAAAGAGAAAAACGACTCGCCAGGATTGCTTCCAGACTGCTTGTGACCTGCCGATCGACCAGTCCTGCTTGGTTTGAGATCGTGCTCTCGATGGATGCGAGGCGTCGGACGAGCGTGGCGTTGCAGTCACCGCTGCGCTGACTGCGATCCATTTCCTGATCGATCTTCTTGTCCAGGATGGCCAGCTTGACGGCGATCTCGTTAAGCAGCTCCTGCCGTTGCGGCGTCTCCATCCGGGCGCACAGCACGTGCATCTCGCTTTCCAGCCCGGTAAGTCGCCGGGTCACGTCCGGATCGAGCTTGGTTGCCGCCGGCTGCGATGCGCGTGCCGTGACGGCATGTAGGTCTCGTTCGATCGACGTGAGAGACGCTGCGATTTGGGCGTCGCGGGTGGGATCAGCCTGCCGCTCCACACGTTGTTGCAGTGAGTGAATCTTCTGCTCGACCGAGGCGAGTTTCTCGGTGATTCTGTCGGCGTGGGCATCGCTCCGCTGACTCTGCTTGGCGGAATCATCGGAGCGAAGTTGGTGCTCGATGGCAGTGAGCTTGGCCGCCAGTTCAGTCTCCACCGTACGGTCGGCGGCGCGGGCGTCGCGAATGGAGAGATCCAGGATCTTGTTCTCGAGTGACGCAATACGCGTGGACATCCCGGAATCGGGGATGGGTACGGTGATCGTCGTCGGAATCGCCACAGTCGGCGGTGGGGTGGTCTGTGGAGGCGGTGGGGCGGGTGCGCGACGGGGACGCGGTCGCTTGGGAGCGGTGTGGGCTCGCACGTCGGGCATCTTGCGGATATGTGAGGCGTCGATCTTTTGTCGATCGCTGGAGTATGCGCCGAGCATGGCTGCATCTGCGATGGTGTTGATCACGCGCGGAATGCCACCACTGATTTCGTGCAGTGCGCCGATGGCCGAATCGTCGAAGATCTCGTCGGTCGCTCCGGCGATGCTCAGCCTGTGATGGATGTACTCCTTGGTCTGTTTGAGCGTCAGCGTCGGAAGATGAATCTTTCTGAACAGTCGCTGGGAGAGTTGGCGGAGGTTGTCATGGTCAAGCTTCTCGCACAGCTCGGGTTGGCCAATAAGAATGAGCTGCACGAGTTTGGCGTCCGGCGATTCGATATTGCCGACCAGCCGCAGCGCTTCCAACGCCTCAACCGTCAGGTTCTGGGCCTCGTCAAGTATCAGAACGACGGGCAGACGGTGCTCGTATTGCTCCACGAGAAAGTCTTGCAGGCGGCTGGCGAGGTGGGCAGCCCCCTCCCCCGTTTCGACTTCCAGGCCGAATTCGATGCAAACGGACGCGAGCAATTGGTCCGCGCTGGGGTGCGGATGGCAGACATGCGCGGAGATGACTCGCCGACCAAAATGGCCTAACGCGAGCTTGGCGATGAAGGTTTTGCCCGTTCCGGCTTCACCGGTCAACAGCATGAAACCCTTGCGTTCACCTATCGTGTAAATGACCGACGCGAGCGCTTCCTCGTAATCCGGCGTTGAGAAAAAGAAACGCGGATCGGGCGTGTTGTTGAAAGGCAGTTCGCGCAAGCCAAAAGCGTCGGCATACATGTGCGGTACTCGGGTTACCGTATGTCCGTCAATGCGAGGACTACGTTGGGTCCGTTTCTGCCGTGGAATATCGGTCGTTGCCGGGGCTTGCTGAAGCACGGCGGAAAGATTCTCGGACGGTCGCCCAAACGGTGCCTTTTCTGACGCTTGACGCCCCAAAAAAGGCCGTTTCAAAGGGGCAATTCCAGCCAACTTCATTTAGCCGGACGTTCTCCGACCCGATAAGTGGATTGACTCAACAAAGCCGCCGCGCTCCAGATTCAGGCACGGTGGCGTCGATCTTGGGACGTTGTCGAGGAGACAACGTCGGCGATTGCGCGGATGACGACGATGATAATGCCAAAATCGCTCTGTGTGGGGTTGGTTGTAGCCGCGACTGCCTGCGCCGGGTGCGCCTCGACGCCGAGTCATCGTGACTTGTCGGCGTTCCTCAGCGCGAACGAGCACGTTGTGTCAGCGACGGAGACTCGGTTTTCGCCGGGTGACAGCATCAGCATCATCGCGCCGCGAATCTTCGAGATCGACGGCGAAGGCCAGCAGATTCAACCGGACGGAAAAATCTCGCTGGAACTCCTCGGCGAGGTCAAAGTTGCCGGCCTATCACCGCGCGAAGTCGCGACCAAATTGGAGGAGCTTCTCACACCGTACTACAACGATCCCCACGTTCGCGTTCGCGTTACCAACCAACCCGACAAGGTGTTCTACGTTCTGGGGCAGGTTGGCGGTCCGGGACCGATGCCGTACACCGGTCACGATACGCTGTTGCACGTTCTGGCACGCAACCAGCCGAACCGGATCGCGTGGAAGAGCCGCGTCAAAGTGATTCGTCCCAGCCCGATCGAAGGCGAACGGTTCGAGATCCGCGTTGACGTTGACACCATGATGAAGACCGGTGACACGCGGGCCAACATCCTTCTGCAACCCGGTGACGTGGTCTATGTGCCGCCGACACCATTCGGTTGGATCGCCCTGCGGATTCAAGACTTGTTCGTCCCGACCGAACCGATCCTCGATGCGTACGCCACACCGTACGATTTCATTGCGACGCAGAACGTCTACTCCAATCCGACGGCCAGCTCAGGTCGTACCAGAAGTCGCCGCCGAGGCGGGAGGTAGCGAGTAGCGATGTCATCATCCACACCACCCAACATGCCACCGGGCGCGGGTCAAGCGTTCACGCCGAACGACGAACCCGAACGAGCAACGCTGAGCGAACTGCGTGGTTCCGTCGGCGAGGTACTGAGAATCATCTCGGTGCGTCGTTGGATGTTCATCGTTCCGTTCTGCATCGTAACGACTGGGGCGTTCGTCCTCAGTCTATATGTGCCTCGCAGGTTCGAAGCGTCGACCATGTTTGAGCGGCGCGACGACCCTGTACTCATGAATCTTCCACGCACAAACGGGACCGGAGCGTTCGAAATCTTTCGACGTACGATCGTGCAGGATGTCGCCAACATTTCCATGATTCGAGACGCGGTGCACCGGCTGCGCCTCGCCGAGCGGCCGACCGAAGCCCAGCCAGTCCCGCCGACGACCGCGGAAGCGATCGCCCAACGGGAACAAGCTCTGGCGGCTCGAATCTCAAGCGGGCTGCGACTGAGTTTTCGCCACAGCAGCGAACATCTTGACGTCATCGAGATCAAGTATTCGACGCCTGACGTCAACACGATGCTTGAAGTCCTCAACGAGGTGCGTGATAGCTACATTCGCTCGGTTCAGAAGCGGATCAGCCAGCACTTAAGGAGCACCAAGGAGTGGTTCGATCAGGAGGCGGAAAAACGCCAAGCCGTCGTCGACGCTCTTGAGGAGCAATTCCGCCGATTCAAGGACGAGCACCGTGGATTGGACCCGCTCAACCCCGAGGGGGCATTCGTCGAGTTGGCCAACGCCAAGGCAGACCTAATCGAGTTGGGACGTAAAGCGAGAGACTTGCGAATCCGCATCGAAGGGCGCAAGTCGCTTCTGGAACTCGGCCCGCCTGTCCCATCTCAAGGGGGCAACGAACGCACGTCGCAGCCTGTTTGGCGAAGTCCGGAGACGATCCGTCTGATGGCGGAACTGAAGCGCATCGAGAGTGAAATCGGCGACCTGAAGACCGCGCGCAACATGACCGAGCGCCATCCTGATGTTGTCGCGCTGCGTGAGCAAAGCGACCGAATCGCTTCGGAACTGGAACAACAGCAGACGGATGATGCGAAGCTGATCGCGGAGATGTCGCCGAATGAGGCCATGCCGCCCACGGTCGACAGCCCTTGGATGGCTGCCAAGTCTCAGACCGAAAGCGACCTTGTCGTGCTGAGACAGTTGCTGGCAGACAATGCCGCGGAAATGAAAGAAGTCAGCGAAAACGTAGCCGAACTTGAGCAGATTCGCGAAGCGGCGAAATCACAGAGAAAAGAATTCAGCGTTCGGCAAGCAGAGATGAAAGGTGCGTTGGCGGACCTGTCGCTCTACAGTCGATACTCGGATCAGGTTGCACGGCTTCTTGCGGCCGAAAAGAGCCAAAAGGGCATTCTGTTCGAGAAGATTCGGCCTGCGTCGGGCAGCCGCATCCCCGTGTCACCGCGCGTGTCGACTGTGTTGCTGCTGACGCTGGTAGCCGGAATGGTCTCCGGAGTGGTGATGATCCTCTTGAGCGAACTGTTCGATCGAACGATACGAACCCGCAGCCAGGTGTCGCGCGTACTGGGATTGCCGATCCTTGAATCGATCGATGAAATCGTTGGCAGTGCGTCGCGCCGAAAGAGGCTGCTCGCTCGGGCGGTGTTCGTTCCGGCCATCACGACCGCACTGTTCACGGTCGTCGCCCTGAGCGGAACGGTCGCGTACCTCAGCTTGCAGCACAAGCCGTTGTACGAACGGGTCATGCAGGTTCCCCTGTCCACGCTTCGATCGCTGGTGGGTGGGAGTTTCTGGTCACGAACCGCAACGACTGCCGCGTTGTCACAATCCGCCGCATCGTTACAAGAGGACAGAAACTGATGGGAAGGATCGCCGACGCACTCGCTCGGGCTGAACGACAGCGTGGGAACGTTGCCCAGCTTGATTCTCTGCCCCTTTCAAGTTCAGTGAACAAGTGGACGGACTGGTATGGGACAGCGGACACAGGCGTCGATCCGGAGAAGGAATCCGCGTCCGAGTCGGTCGCGCCCGGTCCTCCGCAGAAAGGGATGTCGGAGGAGATCATCAGCTATTACGCGCGGTCGTCGATGGTGGCGGAGCAATACCGCTCGCTGCGTACGCGGCTCATCAGCGCGAATCCTTACCATGAACATCGAGTCTTCGCAATTACCAGCGCGATCCCCAAAGAAGGCAAGAGCGTAACGACGGTCAATCTGGGATTCTCGCTCGCGGAGATTCCCCATCTCAAAGTACTCATGGTCGATGGGGATTTTCGCCACACCTCGCTCGCGAAGCTGCTGAACGGCAAGAGGTCACCGGGACTCGCGGAGTTGCTGCGGGACAAGGCGAGTTACGAGGAGGTCATTCAACCCACGCCCGTGCCGGGATTGTTCTTCCTCGCCGGGGGGAAGACAAACGGCTGTTCCGCCGCCGAGCTTTTCAGCACCCGGGCAGCTCGAGCGGTGTTCGCGCGGTTTCAAAAGGACTTTCACTACACCATCGTCGACACGCCGCCCGCAACAACCGTTGCGGATGTGGGCATCATCGGGCAGATGACATCGGGCGTGATTTTTGTGGTTCGCATGCATCGAACGCCCGAGCCGCTCGCCAAACGGGCGATCAAGCACCTGATCAATAACAATGTTCCCGTTCTTGGCGGGCTGGTAATCGGTGACAACGATCCGGCTGGAGGGTACGGCTATCAATACGAGTACTACCGCTACTACCGCGACGAGAATGCGTGACATCGTGCGGCTGGCCGACTCATTGGGCTGCGACACGGATGCCGTCGCAGGACTCCATGAGGAAGATTCGTCGCGCCGTGACACTATACCGGGTCCCAACCACCCGGCGGTCGACGGTGTTCCTACGCGCGGCTGTTCCATGATCAAGAACCGCACCATCATCTGCCTCGCCAGCAATTGGCAGTTGGACCCGACGAGCAAGCATCACGTGATGCAGCGACTCGCGCGTGACAACTATGTCATCTGGGTCAACTATCACGGTTCCCGTCGTCCGACGGTTAGCGCGACGGACCTCAGGTCGGGCATGAGCGCCATCAGTCGTTTTCTGCGCGGATCGCAGCCGATAGGCCCGAACATGGTGCAGACAACGCCCCTCGTGCTGCCCGCCGCGGGCGGCGTGTGGGGCGGCATGAGCAAGCGTGGACTCATCACGCAGATACGACGCGTCCTGAAACGGTTCGCGCCCAATTCATCACGGCCTGTACAGCTATGGACGTTCGCCCCCGACGTGGATTTTCTGGCGGGGCAATTCGGAGAGGAACGCCTCGTTTACTATTGCGTCGACGAATACGCGCAGTTCGAAGGATTCGACGGCGACGCGATCCGTGCCTCTGAGAAACGCCTCCTCGAACGAGCCGACGTTGTCATCACGACCTCGCAGGCTCTCTACGAGGCAAAGAGTGCGTTGCACCCGAATTGCCACCTCGTTCGCCATGGTGTCGACGTCGAGCACTTCTCCAAGGCCTTGCAGCCCCATGTCGAGCGTCCCGATGACATCAACGACTTGGAAGGCCCAATCATCGGCTTCTTCGGGCTCGTTCACCATTGGATTGACGTTGATTTGCTAACAAAGGTCGCGCGGCGCTTGCCCAACATCCGTTTCGTTATCATCGGTCAGGTCTTCTCCGACGTGGCGGCTCTACGATCGCTGCCCAACGTGCGACTTCTCGGTCGCAAGCCATACTCGGAATTGCCAGCCTATTGCGCCGCGTTCGACGCGGCTATTCTGCCGTTCAAACAGAACGATTTCACCCGCTACATCAACCCCATCAAGCTTCGAGAATACCTCGCCGCAGGCTTGCCGGTCATCTCCACGCCGATCGCCGAGGCCCGCTTGTTCACGCCGGAAGTGCAACTTGCCACCGACCCGGACTCGTTTGCAACCGCCTGTTCGGCGGCGATTTCGCGTAGTTCCATCGCCGAACGTCACAAGCGAAGCCGCCTGATCGCCCACGATACTTGGGACCGCGTTGTCGAAAGGCTCGGTCCGATGGTCATGTCGCAAAACGCAGCACTCCCAACTCCGCCGACCGCACACGCCCATCGCGGTCGAGTCGTCCTGCCGGTCGCCGCACCTGCCTGATCATCGTATCACCAGACGGGGCACTGCCCGTGTAGCCGTGTGTCTCTCTGCTCGACCCGTTCCGATCGCTATTCACCGATCGCCCGGCCACGCTTGTGATCGGGGTCAACGCAACTTATAGTACGCAACGGAGGCTGGGCTTTTACGGAGATTGAACGTGAGCGAAGTGGAATCTCTTGATATCGTTTTTACCGCGCCGCACCCCGACGATCTTGAAATCGGCATGGGGGGCGCGATCGCCAAGCTCGTCGATCAAGGCTATCGAGTGGGCATGCTTCATATGACCACCGGAGAGCCCACGCCGCGCGGTTCGCTTGAAACGCGCGCGGCCGAATCGGCTGCCGCGTCGAAGGTCCTCGGCGTTGCCGTATGTGAGACATTGGCGCTCACCAACCGCGAACTGATGGACTGCCCGGAGTCGCGATACGCTGTCGCAACCTTCCTCCGTCAGTATAAGCCGAGGATTCTGGTTGGGATGGCCGGTCGAACGCCCGGGGCATCGCCCGACCATTACCAAGCCCAACTCATCACCGAAGCTGCGCGGTTCTACTCTCAACTGACCAAATGGGATGACCGGTTTTGCGGAACCTCTCCGCATCGCGTCGATCATCTGGTCTACCGACCCGTTCCCTTCGCCGCAGACATCACGCACTGGCATTGCCGCTTCGTGGTTGATATCACCGACACGATCGACCGGAAGATCGCCGCGATCCAGTGCTACCAATCGCAGTTCGACGGCGAGCGCTCCGAGCGCATCGTTCATTACATTCGATCCGTCGCCGGGGCTGAAGGTGCTTTTTCCGGATGCCGCTTCGGCGAGATGTACGCGTTGCCACGACCTGCCGGTGTGCAAGATATGTGTGCGATGCTCGGGGAGTGGAAGATTCCACCACCGTTCGACCCTCAATCTCCCCCCAAGTAGTCGTTGTCGAGCATTTCTTCATTGCGCCTGCACGGATCGGCGGTCTTCTGCCGATAGACCGTTGACGACCCAATGAAAGGATACTTGCGTGGAACTTTACCTCGACGGTCGAAAGTGTGCGTGCGATCACGAACCCGGTGCAACCCTTGACGACGTGCTGGACAGCGTGCGCAAGAACAATGTCGAATCCAACCGGGCCATTCTCGGACTGGTGTGCGACGGTATCGATGTCGTAGGGGACGAGGTCCTCTCGATGCTTGGCGCACACGCCGATGACTACAAACGGATCGACGTTGAAACCGGTGCTCCCAACGAACTGATTGCACACGCGCTCGAAGGTGCGGCTGAGATGCTCCGGTCGGCTGAGACCAAGCGGGCGGACGTCGTCACCATGCTGCAAGAAGGAAAAACCGGGGACGCAATCATACTGCTCGGCGAGTGCTTGGGGCATTGGCAGCAGATCAACGAAGCGATCGCCAAGTCGGTTTCTCTGCTGTCAGCCGTCGGGATGTCCATCGAGGAGGAACTTGAGAAGCTCAGCAACGCTCTGGAGCCCGTCACCGAGAAGCTCAACGACATCAAGGATTCACTCAAATCGCAAGACTATGTCGCGCTTTCGGATATTCTCGAGTACGAACTCGACCACGTGACTGCATCCTGGCAGGCGGTCATCGACACAATCCTCGCCACGGGAGGTGTGTCACAGCCGCAACGCGTTGCGTCGTGAACCTGACGCAGGACGGACGTCGGGGCGATTGTGACAACGCGTGAGCGCGACGCGTCGGACGCACGCCTGGCGCGAACGTCTAACACCTTAACATCGTTCCCATTTCGCCCGTGTCTGTACCAGTCGCGGGACGGCTGGCAAACCACTATAATCCCGTCGCATGATCGCGCGACTCAATAGCATTGCTTTCAACGGTATTGAGGCGATTTCCGTCGAGGTCGAGGTGGACGTCGCTCGCCGCGGGTTCGCAGGGGCGACGCTTGTCGGTCTTCCCGATGCAGCCGTCAAGGAGAGTATCGAGCGTGTCCGCAGCGCTCTGCAAAACTCCGGCTATCAATTCCCGCGATACAAGACGGTCGTCAATCTCGCGCCGGCTGATCTGCGCAAGGAAGGCCCCCTTTTCGATCTGCCCATTGCGCTGGGCATGGTCTTCGCCAACGGAGACGTCGTCGCCGAGTTGGACATGACGAGCAGAACGCTCATTCTCGGCGAGCTCGCGCTTGATGGACGTGTTCGCCCCATCAAAGGCGCCCTCTCTGCCGCAGTGCTGGCAAAAGACGCAGGATTCAAGACCGTCATTCTGCCGGCGGACAACGCTCGTGAAGCTGCCGTCGTCGACGATCTCGAAGTCATTCCCGTCACCAACGTCGCCGAGGCGATCGGTTTTCTGTCAGGACAACTGCCCATCCCGCCAGTGCAGGTCGACGTAGATTCACTCTTCTCGACCTTGTCCGTTTACCCGTGTGATTTCGCTGACGTCCGCGGTCAAGAACACGTCAAGCGAGCGCTCACCATTGCGGCAGCCGGCGGACACAACGTCCTGCTTGTCGGGCCGCCCGGTTCCGGCAAGACAATGCTCGCCAAACGCGTCCCCACCATCCTCCCTCCGCTAACGCTGGAAGAATCGCTTGAGACGACCCGCATTCACTCCGTCGCAGCCAAGCTCGATACCGGAACCGCACTCCTGGCGACTCGCCCCATCCGGTGTCCCCACCACACGGCCAGTACGCCCGCGTTGGTGGGGGGCGGCTCCATACCTCAGGCGGGGGAAGTATCGTTGGCCCATCACGGCATTCTATTCTTGGATGAATTTCCCGAGTTTTCCCGATCCGCTCTGGAATCGCTGAGGCAGCCGCTCGAAGACGGGACCGTCACCATTGCTCGTGCCCATACCACCGTCAGCTTCCCGGCTTGTTTTATGCTGGTCGCCGCGATGAACCCCTGTCCGTGCGGCTACTTCACAGATCCGCGGCGGCCGTGCAAGTGCACGAGTCCGCAAATCCAAAGCTACCTAGCTCGCGTAAGTGGCCCGCTTCTCGATCGAATCGACATTCACATCGAAGTCCCCGCCGTTCCGTTCTCAGAATTGCGCAGCCAAAAAGAGGGAACATGTTCCCGCGACATGCGCGAACAAGTGATCGCGGCGAGACGCCGGCAGCGAGACCGTTTCGGTGATGCAGCAGTGATGGTCAACGCCCGCATGGAACCCAAAATGCTGCGCAAGCACTGCCGCCTCGACGAGGCCGCAGAGCTCATTCTACGACAGGCGATGACCGAGTTAGGCCTGTCCGCACGAGCCCACGACAAGGTTCTGCGACTCAGCCGAACAATCGCGGACCTCGCGGGCGATCAGTCCGTCACCGCCGACCATGTGTCGGAGGCGATCCACTACCGACGGCTCGACCGCCAACTTTGACCAACCCCAATGCGATCGAACCCAGCGTTCGATCGCGTCACAATGTTTTCACCGTCATCTTGTCCGATGCGGCGGCTCTTGACGACGATGGCTGATGTCCAGACAATCCGCCGGGCGTTCGACCGACGGAAAAAAACCACGGTCACGCTCGATAGCGCACGCCGGGCCGACGCAAGATCTTCACCCTCGTGACGGTCGGCCGGGTCGCGAGTTCGCGGATGTGGCGGAATTGGCAGACGCGCTGGCTTCAGGTGCCAGTGGGGGCAACCCCGTGGAGGTTCGAGTCCTCTCATCCGCAAGTCTCTGGTCTCCGGCGCCAGCCGGCTCGGGGGCCGCTCGGAGCACTCTCGACGACGCTGCAGCGTTTAGTCCGCCGGAGTGTCACACAGGCATCGGGTCCGAGCCGGTGCAACAAAGTAGGACCTTTTCCAGCCTCGCGGAGAGCGCCGCCAATCCTCGGGCCGTGCGTTGTGTCACGCTTCGTACGCAACCGACAGCCATGCCCCATCGGGATGTGACTTGACATGGTGCTCTTGTTTTCAGCGACGATGTTCCTCAGCGCAGGTCTTCTCTTCGTCATCCAACCCATGGTGGGCAAAATGGTCTTGCCGCTTTTCGGTGGGACGGCTGGCGTATGGACCACGTGCATGGTCTTCTTCCAGGCGATCCTCCTTGCCGGATACGCATACGCCCACGGCAGCATGACATGGTTGGGCGTTCGACGTCAGATGGCCTTACACTTCGTCTTGATGCTTTTGGTCGTGTGGTTTCTACCCATCGCGATCAATGCTTCGGACTCACGGCCAACCTTGGACCATCCGCTCGCTTGGCTACTGTTTCATCTGCTCACCACCGCCGGACCGCCGCTTCTGGTCGTGTCCAGCACCGCGCCGCTGTTGCAAGCGTGGTTCGCCCGCACCGGCCACGCATCCGCGGGCGACCCCTATTTCCTCTACGCCGCCAGCAACACCGGAAGTCTCCTTGCCCTTCTCGGCTATCCGCTGATCTTCGAACGCCTCTTGCCGCTCGACGCCCAAAGCACCTTCTGGGCCGGCGCTTTCTTGGTAATGATTGCGTTGGTGTTGATCAGCGCGGTGGTCACCGTGCGAAACCGTGCATCCCAATCGCTCGATGCCCGACCCCAGTCCTGCGACGAGGATCGTCCCATCGACGCTGCCGTCTCGATCGCACCGATCACGACCAAGCGTCGTCTCAAATGGATCGTGCTGGCAGCCGTTCCGTCCAGCCTGCTTCTCGGAGTCACCACCCACATCACCACAAACATCGCAGCCGTCCCGCTTCTGTGGGTCTTGCCTCTCGCGCTCTACCTCACAACGTTCATTCTCGTGTTCGCCCGCCGGCCGATCCTGCCAAACGCGCGGCTCGTTCGGGCCATGCCCTACGTCGTGATTGCCATCGGTCCGCTCATCTTTTTGGAATTGGCGAAGCTGCAATGGGCGTGGGTGCCAGCCCATCTCTTCATGTTCTTCGTCGTCACGATGGTCTGCCACGGCGAACTGGTGGCTGCCCGTCCGCCCGCGACGAACCTCACCGAATTCTACCTTTGGATGTCAGTCGGCGGCGTCCTCGGGGGGTTGTTCAACAGCGTCGTCGCCCCCGTCGTGTTTTCCTCCGTGATCGAATACCCGCTCATGCTGGCCGTCGCGTGCTTGCTCATGCCCCCGCCGAAATCCTACAAACGCACGCTACGTGCCTTTCGTCTTGACGTGCTCATTCCGCTGGGAGTCGCCGCATTCTGCATCGCAATGACCTTTCTCGTCGACCGAAGTGTCATCGCCGACACTCACACGGCCGTCAGCGTCGTGACGATCGTTTCCGCCCTCCTTTGCTTCGCTTCCAAGGGGCGGCCGGTACGATTCGGATTGAGCATCGCAGTCTTTCTGGCAACCGTGGCGGCTCAGACACATCCCGACGCCGACCGCATTCTGTACGTTGGTCGAAACTTCTTCGGCGTCAAACACGTTCAGATCGACGAAGACGGCAAGTTCATCCAACTCGTCCACGGCACGACGCTCCACGGGCAGCAGTTCGTCGATCCCGCGCGCTCGGACGAGCCGACCGCCTACTACGCCTGCACCGGTCCGGTGGGAGACATCTTCGGCGCGTTGCACTCAACCGGTTCGCGCCGCAACGTCGCCGTCATCGGGCTGGGGACCGGGGCGGTCGCAACGTACATCCAACCCGGCGAACGCGTCACTTTTTTCGAGATCGACCCGGACATCGAGCGTATCGCGCGGAATCCGAAGTTCTTCACGTTCCTCCGCAACTGCCGAGGCAGCGAGACCGTCGTCCTTGGCGATGGCCGACTCAGTCTCAAACAACACCACGAGATGTTCGACCTGATCATGCTTGACGCGTTCAGTTCAGACTCCGTCCCGACGCACTTGCTCTCCGAAGAAGCCCTTGACCTCTATCTCACAAGACTCAATCCCCATGGTCTGCTCGTGTTCCATGTCTCGAATCGCTATCTCGACCTCGGGCCGGTCCTCGGCGTCCTCGCACGCCGCGCAGGTCTCGTCGCCCTTCGTCGACAAGACACAGTCGTCGACGAGGAACGAGCTGACGGAAAACTCCCATCGCAATACCTGGTGATGGCTCGTACAGCCGGCGATCTCGGCCCCATCGCCACCAATCCGGAGTGGACCGAAATTCCGCAGCGTGCCGGAACAGCGGTCTGGACAGATCAATACTGCAACATTCTCAGCGTGCTCAAAGTACCAAGCGAGTGAATTCAGGCAATTCGACTTCCCAGAACGCCGACTGCCGCCGTGACTTGATTTGAACGGGTGAGCGACGGGGTTTGAACCCGCGACCCCTAGGACCACAACCTAGTGCTCTGCCAACTGAGCTACGCCCACCATCCGGCTGACCAGGCGTTGACGCCCGCGCCAAGTATCACCGACAGCGCCTGCCATCTGCGGACGACGGGCAGCGCTCTCGGACCGCCGAAGCATAGCCGCACCCGCCCGGCAGTTCAACGTCCGGCGGAGCGAGATCTTGCACTTTCCGAAACGAAGGCCACGGGCTATAACCGTCCCAGATGTGTGCAGCCGCAAGCGACACCGAGCAACCCTGGACGATCGGTCGTCTCCTCACCTGGACGACCGAGTTCTTCGAGCGCAAAGAAGTCGACGAAGCGAGATTGTCGGCTGAGGTTCTGCTCGCGCACGCGGCTGCCTGCGAACGCATCGCGCTCTACACGCGGTTCGACGAGGTGCCCGACGTCGACGTTCGGACCAAATACCGCGATCTGGTTCGCCGCGCAGCCGAGCAGACGCCCATCGCATACCTGGTGGGCAGTAGGGAATTCTTCTCGCTGAGATTTCACGTCACCCCCGACGTGCTCATTCCCAGGCCCGAAACCGAAACCCTTGTCATGCACGCGGTGGACATCTGCCGCAAGAAGATAGCCGAAAACCACAATAGCGGGGTGAACATCCTCGATGTCGGCACGGGTAGCGGTTGCATCGCCGTCACGCTCCTGACGCAACTTCCCACCGCTCGCGCGACCGCCACCGATCTATCAGCCGCTGCCCTCGACGTCGCCCGAACCAACGCCTGTGATCACCGAATCAGCGATCGTCTCACCCTGATCGAAGCCGACGCATTCCATCTATCGCAAGACGCCGTCCCGCCGGGTGGATTCGATCTAATCGTCTCGAATCCACCGTATGTTGCTGAATCCGAAATGTTTACGCTCGCTCCCAGCGTCCGCGAACACGAACCGCTGATGGCGCTAACGCCCGGCGGCGACGGGTTGAGCTTCTACCGCACCATCGCGACGGACGCTTCGCCCAAGCTCCAGCCCACCGGCCACCTCCTGGTCGAGATCGGTGCAGGCCAAGCGGACCGCGTGAAGGCGGTTTTTGAGGTCGGCGGGCAGTGGGAGCACGTCGGCACGTATCGCACACCGCCCGATCCGCACGACCGAGTAATACATTTTTCAAAAGTGTGTTAGACTACCGGCGGTGGGTGGAACGTGATCGTCACAAGCGCCCGCGCTCAATCTCCCGCACCGATGCGCATCGTGTTCGCGCGTCACGAGCGAGAGGGTATTCAATGCCGGATTCAGAAAGGACGGAAGCCAGTGGAGTTGCTTGCAAATCGCTCGGGCGGAAGGTCGGCTGCGACGAAAACTGCGCAGGACAAGAATCGCCCGAAGCCGAAAGGAACCCAAAGGGTGGAGCAATTTGAGATCAACGGCGGCAACCGCCTCAAAGGCGTCGTGGAGATCAGCGGGGCGAAGAACGCAGCTTTGCCGATCCTTGCAGCCACCATGCTCTGCGAAGGCGACACGGTGCTTCGGAACGTTCCCGACCTCGCCGACGTTCGTTCGATGCTCACGCTGCTCGGCAGACTCGGCGTTAAGCACGAACGTCTCGCCGACGGCGCTCTGCAACTACGCGTCGAAGATGAACTGAATTGTCACGCCGAATACGAACTTGTCAGCAAGATGCGCGCGAGCATTTGCGTCTTGGGACCGCTGCTCGCCCGCCGAAAGCGTGCCCAAGTCGCCATGCCCGGTGGATGCGCCATCGGCTACCGACCGGTGAACTTGCACGTACAAGGTCTCGAAGCACTCGGAGCCGATTCAGAGCTTGTCAACGGTGACATGATGCTCAAAGCCAAAAAGCTCCGCGGAACCGAGATCTTCCTCGGTGGGGCGTTCGGTTCGTCCGTCACCGCGACCGCCAACGTCATGATGGCTGCCACGCTCGCGGAGGGTCGTACCGTTATCGAGTCCGCCGCGTGCGAACCGGAAATCACCGACTTGGCTGAATTTCTCATCGCGTGCGGAGCGCAGATCGCTGGTCATGGCTCTCCGCGCATCACAATCGATGGGGTGGCATCTCTCAAAGGGGCAGAGCATGACATTGTGGCGGACCGCATCGAGGGCGGCACGTTTCTCGTCGCGGCGGCCATCACCAACGGCGAACTGCAACTCAACGGCGCCCGGTTGGAGCACCTGCTCGCCGTCGCCGATAGGCTTCGTCGCGTAGGCGTCATCATCGAGCGCAGCGAAAAGGGCATCGTCGTTTCGTCCGCCCGTCGCCTGGAGCCCGTCGAGATCACCACGCAGCCGTACCCCGGCTTTCCAACCGACCTGCAAGCGCAGACCACTGCGTTGCTATGCTTAGCCGACGGAAACAGCGTCATCACCGACAAGGTCTTCCCGGATCGCTTTCTTCACATTCCCGAGCTCAATCGTATGGGGGCCAATCTCCGTCGAGAGGGAAACACCGTCATCGTGCAGGGCGTGAAGCGGCTCGTCGGAGCTCCGGTCATGGCGTCCGATCTTCGTGCCTCCGCCGCGTTGATCCTCGCCGGTCTCATTGCCAAGGGCACAACGCGAATCAGTCGCATTTACCACATTGACCGAGGGTACGAGAAGATCGAAGAAAAACTATCAGCCATCGGCGCCGACATCAGGCGCATCGGAGGATAGGAGCCGCCCAAGATGGCTTCCACTGCCACTGCCGGGTTCGAACTTCGCGACCACACTGCCGACATCGCGTTGCACGTGTGGGCAAGCTCGTTTGAATCGCTGCTGTCGACTGCCGCCGACGGACTGTACGCGACCATCGGCGAACTGTCTTGTAGATCGGCGAGTCGAGAAATCTCGTTTCACTTTCGCGCGAACGACGCTGAATCGATCGCGCACGACTTTCTTGCCGATTTGCTCTACCGGTTTGAGGTCGACGGCGAGCGAGTGGGCGAGTTCGTGTTTCATCAGGCAGACGACCGCTGTGCTTCCGGCGTGGCCACCGCATGGCGGGTCGACCCGTCGGCGTCCATCTTCGATCGAGAGATCAAGGCTGTCACCTACCACGATCTGCGCATCGTCGAGGATAACGGTCGATTCGAAGTGACGTTCGTCTTGGATGTTTAGAACCTCCCGCAGAGGAAGAGTGCACCGCCCCGCACGAGCTTGGGAGTGTGCCACTGCTCTCGAACAGTGCGCGAGTAGCAACGAGACCTTCGTACACACTGCTCGAGAGCAGTGGCACACACGATGGGATTGGCCGCTACCCGCAGTTTAAGCCGTGGCGGCGCATTGTTGTCAACGCCAATAGGAACGGCACGAAGCGGTGAACAAGCGATTTGAAGGCAAGATCGAGCGCATCGACGCGTGTCGCTGGCGAATCCCCAAATCGCACAAGCACGGCATGAACGTCGACGGTATCGTCTACGCCGACCATCGCCTCATGGACCTCATTCGACACGACTATTCGCTAGAGCAGGTCGCCAACGTCGCCTGCCTGCCCGGCATTGTGAAACACAGTCTCGCCATGCCCGACATCCACTTCGGGTACGGGTTCTGCATCGGCGGGGTCGCGGCGACGAACCCGTCCGAGGGCGGCGTGATCAGCCCGGGAGGCGTGGGATACGACATCAACTGCGGCGTCCGCCTCCTTCGCACCAATCTCACCGAATCTGACGTTCAACCCCGATTGACCGTGCTGGTTAACAAACTATTCGCGATCGTCCCCGCCGGCGTCGGCCAGCGCGGCAAGGTTACCTTCGACCGTCGCGAACTCAAGCAACTGCTGCGTGAAGGTTCGCGGTTCGTGGTCGACCGAGGGTTCGGTGTCGACAGCGATATCGAGGCCACCGAAGGTGGCGGCTGCCTGGATGGCGCTGACCCCGACGAGGTGTCCGACCGTGCGTTGGAACGCGGATCGGGGCAGTGCGGCACGCTCGGTTCGGGCAATCACTTCCTCGAAGTACAAATCGTCCAAGAGGTGTTCGATCGCCAAGCGGCTGGCGTCATGGGTCTTGAAAAGGGCGGCGTGTGCGTCATGATTCACTCCGGGTCAAGAGGGCTGGGCTATCAAGTATGCGATGACGCCCTCAAACAACTTCGCGACGCACCGCGTAAGTTCGGCATCGACCTTCCCGATCGGCAACTCGCCTGCGCCCCCGTCCATTCTCGCGAAGGAGCCCGTTACCTCGCCGCCATGCGCGCAGCCGCCAACTTCGCATGGTGCAACCGGCAAATTCTCTCCCACCTTGCCCGCAGCGCGTTTGAACACGTTTTCGAGACGTCGGCTGACCGGCTCGGCATGACGCTGGTCTACGATGTGGCCCACAACATCGCCAAGATGGAGCCCTACGACGTCCTTGGCAAATCCTGCGACCTCTGCGTTCATCGCAAGGGCGCGACCCGCGCCTTTCCCCCCGGGCATCCCGACGTTCCCATAAAATACCGCGAGATAGGCCAACCCGTGCTCATCCCCGGAGATATGGGCCGCAACAGCTACGTTCTGGTCGGCGCAGCCCGATCGATGACCGATACCTTTGGAAGCAGTTGCCACGGAGCGGGCAGAGTGATGTCGCGTACGGCGGCGGTCCGGGCGGCCAAAGGTCGGTCCATCCGGCAAGAGCTACTCGACCGAGGCGTCGTCGCGCGCGCCCGTGGCAGACGCGGGCTGGACGAAGAACAACCCGCTGCATACAAAGACGTCAACGACGTGGTCAACGTGGTCGATGCGGCTGGCATCAGCAAGCGCGTCTGCAAGCTGCGGCCTGTTGGTGTGATCAAGGGGTAGTACGGGGTGCGACGTCACGCTTGGTGTTGTGCATGCGCAACGCCCAAAGCCGATGGCCACAGGGGTCCATTTGTCGCCATCGCGTCGCGAGACGTTCGTCGGAGGGTCGTACAGTGTCGTCCATCGTATTGGTGACCGGAGCCAACGGGTATACCGGAAGTCAACTGAGTCAACACCTTGCACGCAGCGGACAAGACACCCGCGCGATGTACTGGCCGCCGGACGGCGCTCCCAACTACACCCACGACCGGCTGGAGTTGGTCCCCGGCGACTTAAGAGATCGTGACTCGCTTCGTCGCGCGCTCAAAGGCGTGGACATTGTCTACAACATCGCCGCGCTCTACCGACCGACCAACGTCCCCGATCAGATGTTCTGGGACGTCAATGTCGACGGTGTTCGGAACCTCGTCGAGTTGGCTGTCGAGTCCGGCGTCAAGAGATTCGTCCACTGCTCCACCATCGGCGTCCACGGGCATGTGCACGACCCGCCCGCCAACGAAGACGCACCCATCAAACCTGACGATCATTACCAATTCACCAAGCTCAAGGGCGAAGAAGCCGTCCGAAACATCGGTCGCCAACGAGGGCTTGAAGTCGCCATCATCAGGCCCGCCGCCATCTATGGTCCGCTGGAGCAACGGTTTCTCAAGCTGCCGAAACTGATTCGCCGCAAGAGATTCGTCATGTTCGGGCGCGGCGACGTGCTCTACCATTTCATTCACATTCAAGACCTTTGCGAAGCGTTCGTCCTGTGCGCGAAGCGCGACGAAGCAGTAGGTCGCACATACATCATCGCCGACGACCACGCCATCACGCTCAACACCATCGTTACGATCATCGCCGAAGCGTTGGAGATGACGCCGCCCAAACGTCACCTGCCGCTGTTCACGCTGATGTGGCCTTCGATCGCCTGCGAGCTCGCTTGCAAGCCGTTCAAGCTGTCCCCGCCACTGCATCGCCGGCGGGCTTCGTGGTTCTTCGCGACACGCTCTTTCGACATCAGCAGGGCACGAGGCGAATTGGGTTTCGACCCCAAAGTATCACCCGACCAAGGACTGCGCGACATGGTCAAGTCCTACCAATCTGCGGGGTGGTTGTGATGCCGATGCCACCAACGAAAGTGCCGAAATAATGACACTCGCCACAGCTCAACACGAACGTGTCACGCAGAAGCGTTTCGACGACTGGTCTGAATCGTCCACGGCGAAACGACTGGGGTCATGGCTGCGCTACGTGCAACAGCACGTCTTGAGCGATATCGACTTCACTCGGACCTCGCGTCTTCTCGACGTCGCTTGTGGCCACGGATGGGCGGTGTTCGAGGCTGCTCGGAGGATGCACACCAATCCCACGTCACTGGCGTGCGGGTGCGATTTGTCGCTGGGCATGCTCGCCTTGCGCATCGGTGACGATGACGTTCCGAACAACGCACGGTTCGTCGCCGGCGGAGCTACGTCGCTTCCGTTTGCGACAGCCGCATTCGACGTGGTCACTTGCACAGCAGCGTTTCACCACTTCCCCGACCCGTTGCAGGCGCTCGTGGAGTTCAAACGCGTTTTGTCGCCCGGCGGCAAACTGGTCATCGCCGACACCTGCCGAGATCTGTCCTGGGGCACGTGGGTGTGGGACCGGTTGCACCGCTGGTTTGAACGGGGGCACGTCGAGTACTACAACTCGCAGCATCTGCAATCATTGGTATCGAGCGCTGGCTTCGGCTGCGTACGATGTACCGCACTGACGCCCAGCTATCGATCCACACGAAAACTGGTCCGCCGAGTAGCCATCGTCTCCGCAACCACTCCGCCGAACCCGCCGTCCTGAACGACGCGGCTGCAGGTCGGAATCCATCGTAGATGTGTTCGAACCGGACCAGCGTGACACCAGCTCGGGAAGCCTGTACGCTGTCGCGATCCCTGGGGAGCTTCTCGACAGTGATCAAACGATTTCAATGCGTGGCGCTTGCGACGATGCTGCTGGGCATGGCGATAGGATGTCATCCAAACGGCACAGCGACGGCGATCCGGGGCGTCCTGGGCGCGCAAGCCGACGCGTGGAATCGCGGTGACATCGACGCGTTCATGGATCACTACGAAAAGACCGACAAGCTCACGTTCAGTTCCGGCGGTCAAACTTACCGCGGCTGGCAAGCAACCATCGATCGATATCGCAATCGCTACCCCGACCGATCAACGATGGGGCGGTTGGCGTTTTCAAATCTTGAGATCACGCCGCTCGCCAAGAACGTCGCGCTCGTACTCGGCAACTGGCAACTCACACGCGACATGGGCGACATCGGTGGAAACTTCTCTCTGGTGTTCTTGCGCGAACATGGGCAGTGGGTCATCCGCCACGACCATACGTCGATCGACGCGGGCACATCTCAAGCCGATTGACCGCCGGCCGCGGACGCTTGATCACCGATCGTCGAACTCGTCGCCGCGGAACGTGCTACCAAGGTACTCGTCCCGGACGCGCTGATTGCGGATCAGTTCCTTGGGCGAGCCCGACGCCAATATCGTCCCTTCCATCAGAATATAGCTGCGGTCGGTGACGGCCAACGTCTCCCGAACATTGTGATCGGTGAGCAACACCGCAATGCCGCGGTCCTGTCGCAGGCGAAGAATCTCCTGCTGCAACTCCTGCACCGCAATCGGGTCAACGCCGCTGAACGGCTCGTCCAGGAGAATCAGCTTGGGGTTGGTAATCAAAGCCCGCGCAATTTCCAGCTTCCGGCGTTCACCCCCCGACAGCGTGTGGGCAACCTGTTTCGCCTGCTTTGTCAATCCGAACTGTTCGACGAGCTGGTGAGCAGTCTCAAGACGCTGCTTGCGACTCGACCCACGAATCGTCTCGAGAATCGCCAGAAGGTTGTCCTCCACCGTCAGCCGACGAAACACGCTCGGCTCCTGCGCAAGGTAAGCCATTCCCCGCTGGGCCCGCTGATACATCGGTAGGCGGGTAACCTCTTCGTTGTTGAAGAACACGCGACCCTGATCGTGCTCGATCATGCCGATCGCAACGCGAAAACTCGTCGTCTTGCCTGCTCCGTTGCGGCCGAGCAGGCCTACGATTTCACCGGCCCGAACATCAAACGAAACATGGTCCACAACGGCTCGTCCGTCGTAGCATTTGACGATATCCTTCACTTCCAGAAGAGGTTGCAACGCCGCATTGCGGTCGTCATGGCGAATTGGCGATAGTGGACGACTTGTTGATAAGTGCAGGGGCGGCATGTCAACAACCAAGGCGTTAGCTCGTTACGTTGGGCTCGCGGGAATGCCTGAGATCACACGCGGTCGCGCCAGCGTTCGGCCTGAATGATGCAACTTAATATGAAACAACAGATTACATCGATGCGGCTGTCAGGTCAGCACGACATCCCGTCACACGCCAGATCAGAATCACCCATTTTACCACCGTGACCAGAATCCCGAGTCTGAGCTACACGACGTCCACAACATTGTGGATAGTCGTATCCTTTATGGAGGATCATCCGTTGACACTTCATACGACCTGCCCGACGTGATGATGCCGCGTCACATCAGCCACGGATCGGAGAGTGTACTCAACCGGGCCGATTGTTCAATGAGGAGGACTCAACCAATCTCCAGCCCGATGACGACCGCTCACTTGCGGACGACGCCGCGATGGCTGGCGAATCATCTGATCCAGCGCATTCGGCCGACGTTAGGGACGAAGTACTCGACGAAATGCTCACCGCGACCGGGAAGCCAGTCCGGGCGAAGCCCGCTAGGCCAATAAACGAAGAACGCCCGGCCGATCAGTTGATCTTTGGGGACGGTTCCCAACTGATAATTCTCGCCGCGACCGAGAAGGTGTGGTCCGACAACATCCCAAAGACGGGAGTCCTTACTAGCCGGGCTGTTGTCGCCGAGCATGAAGTATTCGTCATCTCGTAGCAGGATGGGGTTACCCTCGGTTCCCCAGCCGGCGTGCTTGGATTGAAACGCCACCAAGCTCGAGATCATCGGCGCGGTGTAGAACTCGTCTCGAAACAGGCTAACGTGTCGCAACTCGATGCTAATCTTCTCGGCGCTGATACGCGGCGGAATGGTCGGCCCTGGCGGCGTGCCTCTGAGCGCCGAAATATCGGGCGCGTACTGCGCCGGCGTTGTAGCCAGGATCGTCTTGCCACCGACTTTGAGCGCGACGTGGTAGTCGATATTCTCAAACGAGATTTCCATCGGCTGATCGGGCTGCATCGGAGGAATCACAACGTCGCCGAGCAACCCAGGCTGTCCAAGAGGGCCGGATTGTCGATGCAGCGTCACCCGTCCGTCCGCGTTAAGCCGCGCGATGAAGGCGTCGCCGCGTTTGAACAAGGTGAATTCGACGTAGCCCTCGCCGCCCTTGGGAAGCAAGACCGCCTCGATCTTCATATCGGAAACGGGCTTCCAGTATCTGGGACGAATGTCAATGTTGTACGCGTTGTGGTCGACGATTGGTCCCTCGAACTCAACGGTCGCCCGCGAAGCGTCCACCCCGTCAAAGGTCAGCTTGCGATGGTCGGCAGACCATGTTCGATCGGGGGCCGCCCTGGGCACCCAGCGGGGCTGCCCCTGGTCCCATTTCCGCGGGGGATAGTCGTGGTCGTACACGATGATCCAATGGGACTGCTGTGCTGTTTCGGTCCTGGGCGGGATGCGCAGCTTCGCTGCAAGCTCGTCCAGAACCGGGGCTGACGCACCGGCGACCTCGCGAGCTTCCACGCGCGAAAGCCTGTTCCCAGTGCGCTGGCGGTACTTTGCTTCGCGATTCTCTTCAAGGGCATCAACGGTTGCCTTGGACAACTCATCGACCGGCACGGTGTACACGTCGCCGTCGATGATTTCGAGAACTTCGCGCGGCATGCCCACCAATCGTTTGATGAAGTTCTCATCACCGTTTGCGGGGTTCTTGAAGACCGTGACATCCCAACGATTAGGCCCCAACAGGTTCCCGGTTAGGTCGAACGGCCACTTGAAGACGAGAATGCGGTCGCCCGACTCCGCGTTGGATGGCACGACGCTGCGTCCGCTGGCGCGATTGACCATCCCATCGTGAATCTTCAGATTCGTGTTGACGTGGCCGCAATTCTGGCAGCGCACCTTCGCGCCCGCGCCGTGAAGATTCGACCGCTGAGCGGGATCGCTCAACCCGTACGCATTCTCCCAACCACAATCGTTGCAGATGAGGCTGCCGTGCTGCCCGTACAACGTGGCAGCCATCGATCCGGTCGGTATGACAAACGCCTCGACCACGAACGCGCGAAACACGAACGCAAGGATAAAGGCGATGACGATCGACTCGGTCGTGTCTTTGAGCTCCTTGGGCGCAGACGCCAACGGTGACGTCGAATCGACGCGAGCGTGGGCGGATGATTTGGTTCTCTTGGTAGCCATAACGTATTGTTGCTCGCGAAACGCCAGCGGTCCAGCCGCTTCGCCGACCAGCCATCAGGCGTTCTTCCTATCGGACCGGCCGGGGCGGCGCTCCGCAGCCGCGCGCGATACTACGCGTAACTGTGCAAACCTGTGATGTAGAAGTTGATGACGATCCAGTTAAACAGCATCACGCCGCATCCCACAACGGCGAGGATGGCAGTCCAGAACCCCTTGTCCTTCACCATGAGCCGAACGTGCACCAGGATGAGAAACACGATAAACGTGTTGAGCGCGAAGACTTCCTTGGGGTCCCATCCCCACGGACGCCCCCAGGAATGGTCCGCCCAGATAGCACCCATGACGAGTCCGACCCACAAGGTGACGAAGGACAGTTCCATGAGCACCATCGTCGCCCCGTCCAGAACCTTCCCCGCGGTCGCGCTGCCGCCGGATGACGACGTGAGAAAACCCTGCCCCAAGCCACCCTTGCTCATCAACGAACCGGCGCCACCAACCGACGCATAATCGGACGAGCCACCGCCCAGGCGGTGACGCAGATAGAGCAGCGCGGTGACCGCCGCCATGGCGATCAGGCCGTAGCTGAGGATGATCATGTTGGTGTGGATGTACAGCCAGACATCGTGAAGGATCGGCATGATGTTGTCGATGTCGGACGAGAGCGTCGCGGGCATGAAGTGATTGCACATCGTGGCGGTCATGCCGGCGACGGCAGCGCCCAGGAAAAAGAGATTGCGCATGGCAGACTTGCGGGCGAGGATCTCGATGATGAACGCAACGACACACGATAGCCAACTAGCAGCAGTAATCGCCTCGAACATGTTGGAATTGGGGATTCGACCGGAGATGTACCATCGCAACCCCAGCGAGGCAGTGTGTAGCCCGAAGGCCACCACAAACAGGCCGACGCCGATGGTTCGCGCAGCCGGCCACCTGTAGATAACCGACATGAGCAGCGGCACGACCGCCGCAAGATAGACGATCCAAATCCAGGTCATGCCCTTCCATCGAAAGTACCAGTTCTCGAGTTGGAGCTTGGCGAGTTCCGGGTACTGCGGCGAGACATCGCGGACGAGTGACGCGAATCTCGCCACGTCCTCGTTGACACCGTCGGCGTCCAGGGTGGACCAGTCGTGTTGAAGGCTTGCCCAAACGGTTTTCAATTGCTGTCCGAGAGCTGGGTCCAGTCCCGGGACGGGCGAGCCGGCACCCATGCCGGAGTGCGCGCTGTCGTTGGGTGTTGCGTTCGACAAGACATCGTCCACGGAAAACCACTTTCCGTCGATGTGGCCGTTCGGCGGGGGAATGATCTTCAAGAAAAACGCTAACGTCGAAGGACGCGTTCGAGCGAGCGCCGCGTGTATGTCGTTGACCGGCCGAGCGGTGCGGATGAGGTCCTTTTCCATCTCGTCGAGCAGCGCCATCACCTCGCGAGTCTTAAGCAAGTCCGGCGCGATCAATCCGGTGTCGAGAAACGTGTTGATGACGGCCATTGGGACCGCGCTAACGCGGGCCAGCCGGTCCGCGATCCGCCGGCGAATTGGTTTCTTTTTGATGTACACGACGTCGGCATTGGCGTATGCGCTCGGCCTGAACAGGATATCAAGATAAGTGAATAGTGGCTCCTGCCCGGCGATTCGACGCGAACCGCTAAGGTGTCGCATCTGCGTTCGAGCGAGCGAATCCAACGATTTGATGCGTCCCGAGAACTGCAACGCGAGGCTTTTGAACGGCGCGAGATCGACCGCCTGAGCGAACGTGCTGGGTTTGACCGCCGGCGTCTTGTGTACCGTGTTGTTGATGATGAGCGCCGCGATCAGCCCGACGACCACTAGGTCGACGATACGCCGGCGCGTCTTGGGAGAGAACATCGACAGGAAAAAGACGAAGGCGCCGAGGCCAAAGGCGATCGCGAGCAACATGGGAATTATGGCGGTGGTCATGTCGTGCTTCCGTTTAGGTTTTCACCAGTTCGGGTTCGGCTGATTGAGAATCGCTGCCGTGAACATCGTTCGGCGTTCGGGCTGCCCGTTGCGCGATGCGAGCCGCCTTGCGCCTCCTGATGATCGGTTTGACGTAAAACGCGAAGATCATTCCGGCGACGGCGATCACGGTGCCCGCGAGCTGGATGTGAACCCCGTTCCGGTTTCCGACCCCCAAGCCAGTGTAGTTCATCCCTGCGGACCCCCGGGCCGGCGGGTCCCACTCCGATTGGAAATACCAGTAACCGCCGTTGGTCGCGGGGCGATTGGAACTCATCTGCACGGTGGGGGTCCATCCGCCGTCGGTCTTGAAACGAAGCTGACTGATGAAGTCGCGGACGGATGTGATCGCGCCGGAAAAGCCGCCCGAGTTGGTCGCCAGGACGAACGACTCCAGAGCGATGGGAGCAGGCAGGGCGTGACGTTTCCTGGAGAACAGCATCTCGACGACCGCTCCGTCGGGCAAAGTGACGCGTTGCGGCAGGTAGGTCGTTCTTCCGGGGATGGCGTATTGTTCGTTGGGCAGGGCGTAACGGTTGAATTCAAGCCATTGTTCGTGAGACCAGTCGTTTTGGGAGATGGCGACGCGAATCATCGAGAACCCCTCACGCACATTACGCTGTCGCTCCTGCAATGGCACGATGGTGGGGCGGTCGTCTCTGACCGCGTGGGTGTGGAGGCTTCTAAGGACGAGCATCAGCCCGCCACGGATGGTCACCGGCTCGGTCTGCGAGAACGGATGAACGCTCAGCGAGCCGTTGTGGTCACGAATCAACGCATGCGTGCCGACGTCCGGCGGTCCGGTGACCACGGTAACGATCGCGGCGGTCGGCGGGACGAATGTGGTCTGCACCGCGTCGTTAGGGAGAACGGGCTTACCGTCGGGGTCAATATCTCGGGTGGCGTGCGCCTGATTCGCGATGATCCTCTTGAAGGTCCCGCTGGGGGTTTTGATGTCGACCGCGACGATCGACATCGTGGAACCCGCCGGCTTGCCGTTCGGAACGGGCAAGTCACGCAACAGGCTGCTGATCCGATACTCGTAGCCGGTATCCGCTATCGGCAGAAACGGATCGCTGTCGGTTCCGGAACGAAAACCGGCCGGAATGACCGCGTCAAAGGTGACGTTCGATGCGGGAATCGCGAATGTGATCTTGCCATTCGGGGCGTCGAGCCGCCTATTGATTTCGTCCACCGATTCGACCCACCGAAAGACGAGCATGCCATCTTCGGCTGATCGTTTCGACGGATCGAACGCGACGAGGGTGTAGTCGGCTCGACCGCCATCATCGGCAACGAGCGAGATGTCGGCCACCGGATTGATCTTATCTCCGCCATCTCGCCAGCGAGGACGCATGAACGCGTACCGAAGAAAGCCGGTCACACGAACGTCATAACCACGAAGAGGATCCGCCTCGTCGGTCGACGGGATTGGCAGATCAATCGGGCGAAGCGGAAAGTCGGGTCTCGGCAGGACTGCGTCGTCTGCCGACCCGATCCGCTCGTGGTAGTGCGGCAGCTTGTCGATGGGCCTCTCAAGCCAATTGGCATCGCCCGGCGTCCGCAGGAAGAGCGCGGCGGTGTTCATCACGAAGAACTCGGTCTGAGGAGCGTAGTCCAAAGACACCGCGAGCGACTCGTCCACGAGGGGGTGCCCCAGCGTTTTCTTGGCGCGGGTTCGGTCGGGCAGAATGTCCTCCGTGTACTGAGGATATCCGGCCAACAACTGTCGCGTGAACCGTTTCTGAGGCGTGACGACATCAACCCACGTCATGTACGCGGTTTTGCCTTTGTCAGCGCCGGACGCGATTTGCCATTGCGGAAAAATCTGTGCGATGGAGAAATGGTATTCCCCGTCTTTCCCCTTGACCGAGATGTGATTGCCAGGCCTGACGAGTAGCGTGTGCGACGCCGCTTGTCCCGGAACCGTGACGACGACCTGCCGCCTGAAGACGGGAATGTCCCCCTCGACCTTCGTGGCGAAGTAATACACGCTGCCGATCGCCAGCACGATGATGCCGGTATGAATGCACCAGACGCCGGCGTTCATCATGCGGAGCGGAATCCGCTTGAGCGTGACGACTATCATGTTGATGCAGACCAGGACGATCATGAGATCGAAAGGCCACCAGTCGAACCACTCCATCTCGGTCATTTCGAAGAGATGGTGCTGACGCAGCGGGGGGATAGCGCTACCGAGCGAACTGTACACGAAGATCGCGGCCAGAACGGAGATGCCGAACCAAACGTTGTTGGCCCAGCTAAACAGAACAACGTCGAGGAACGTCTTTCGGCGTGGCGAGGGGTTCATACGCGTCCCGCTGCTAGGTGTTATCGTTTCATCGTAGCGCCGGCCCAGACGCTAGAACAAGCGGTTTGTGCGTAGCGCTTCGGAGACGGCGCGTGCCCAAGTCTCTTCCAAGCCGGACGCTACAGACCAATCGAGAGCGCTCCGGCGCAACGGCCACAGGCGGCCGCTTCAATTGCACGACAAGCTGTCTCCGAATGGTGCGCACGTGACCATTATATGGAGCGCAAGCTCATAGACCAGCGGCCGGAAGGGAGACGACGAAAAATTGCATCTTTCACCGGCCCGGCTATCTCGCCTAAGGCGACTCCCAAGCGGAAACGCTACCATGACGGACGGCCCCGGCAATCGTCAGCCGCCTGCAAGCTGCAACACGAGTGGGGGCGAGCATCGCCTCCGTAGATGGCTTGGCTATTTTGTCGTTTCGTCCCTTTGTTCGCCCGTGAAAGACACGGCTGATGCGGAGGGCGTCATTGCCCCGGCGGCAAAAGCTCCAGCAGGGACGATGTACATTTCGACCCGCCGGTTTCGCGCACGGTTTTTGTCGGAGTCGTTGGGGACCAGTGGTTTGTATTGTCCAAAACCCATAACACCAACACGGGTCGGCTCGAGGGCGTCTTTGAGCAACTCGGTCCCCACGGCGATCGCTCGGTGAACGGACAAGTGCCAGTTAGTGGGATGCTTTTGACGCGTCGCGGGCTTGGAAATGCGCACGTCATCGGTGTGCCCGACGACCACCACATCGAAGCCCTGGGCAGCGGGCGACTTCATGATCTGGCTGAACTGGCGAAGCGAGGCAAGTGCTGAGTTCTTGACGACGTCGCTTCCGAGTGCGAAGACCAAATCGGACGTCCATTTGACGGTTGCGTGGGCAGAGTCGTAGTGGACGGCGTCGGGGTAGCGTTCGGCAAGCTCTTTCAGGGCGATATCCAGATCCGGAGGGAGCGACCCGCTTGTGACAACCGGCTTGGAAAGCGGCGTGTCGACGATTCGCTTCACGAGTTGCTGAGCCTGTCGGACGTTGCTCTCCAGTGCGTCGTTTTCGGATTGGAGATTCGTAACGAGCTGATCTTTCGTGGCGAGTTGATCTTCGAGCGAATCAGATCGCGTGCGCAATGATTGCAGCGTTGTTCGGAGATCGTAGAGATCCTGTTCGTTCTGGGCCTTCTCGGCGATGAGGTTTCGGTTGGCCATCTGCGCTTGGCGCAAGTCTTCCAGGGATGCACAGCCGGTGGATAAAAACGCGATGCAGCAAGCAATGGGGGCCAAGATCCAACGACGAGAGGCCATGATATCCCTCCTTCTGGTGAACAAGACTGACTGATTTTTCCGTACGCAGACGACGACGATCCGGACCGCGCTACAGGCCGAAATCCGCGCCGAACATCGCAAGATGTATTTGGCTCGGTTCCGATTGTGTCTCGGCAAGGCGAACGCTGCAGCTGAACGCCGCGCCGCCACACGAAAAGGAGTTCAAGACGACCGCGACCGCCTTCCGAGAAGAATGCCAAGCCCCATGGCCGCCCCGGCAACCAGGACCGCGCCCAAGCCGAACATCCAAAGCTTAGCATAGACGAAGTCGAGCATCGAGGGCAAGACGCCGCGAATCATCGCTGCGACGGCCAAACCTGCGAAGCACATAGCAATGATGGCGACAGCGACCAATCCGGCTGCCCCGGCAACGAAAACATCTCCGGAGGCGATGGCAGCGGCCGGCGCTGCGGCAGCGGATTTCTTTTCCACGACGGGCTCTGGTTCGTCGGGTAGCGGTGATTCGAGCGCGTCCGGCGTATCTTGTGACGGGGCTGGCTCTGCCGCGCCCTCGAGGCCTGCCCGGGTCGCATCTCCCATCTCAAGCGTGCCACTCTCGTCCCCGGGGTAGATTTCGTCGAGTAGTTCAGCCCCCAGAGACGTGTCATCGCTTTCGCGAGTGAGATCGAGCAATCCGGAACCGCTGCCGATGCCTTCAAGCCCGGTTCCGCCCGCCGTGCCCGTCATGAGCGTTTTGGCGAGCGGATCAGCGCTTTCGTCAAGGTCTTCTTCGTCAAACACGCTGACGCCGACCGAACTGACAACCGTGTCATCCTTGCCCTTGCCGGTGGCGGTCCTGTCGGAACTTGCCTCGTCGTCATCGAGGCTGAGCATGTCTCCGGTGTCTTCCGCCGCGAGATTGATCGCCGAGCCTTCCGACGAATCAATGCCAAGCTCGGTAGGGCCGGTCATCCCCGCCGCGGTTCCGCCCAGGGCTGTGCCCGAAAGACTAAGCCCTCCCGAGTCGCCCAGCCCAATCGAACCTGCGGAGCTTAGATCCGGCATCGGATTATCCGTGTCGGCCAGACCGATCGAACCCGTGGAACTCAAACCCGGCATGGAGTCGCCCGTGTCCGCCAGCCCCAGAGAGCCGAGACTCGCGGAAAGATCGGCCAGGTCGGTGTCCGGCGAGGAAGGCTTGAGATCGCCCGATGCTGCAAGTTTCTCGATTTCGTCGGCCTTGTAGTTGATTTTCCCGTCGGCGCGAAACTCACGAAGCTTGCCATCTCGGACGGCCTGTTTGAGGGCATCCTCATCACAGCCGAGCTTCTGTAGCGACTCTTCAACATTTAGAAACATTTTTGCCATAGTGACATCCTACGGGGAATTATTGGACCGGCGGCGAAGCTTGTTCAAGCGCTGTTGCTCGACGAGGCGTTCCACATCGACGGGGCTTGGTCCTTCAAAATCCTGATTGTCGAGATACTTGTCAAAACTCCAGCTTCGCGCGAACGCAAGACGAAGTTTCTTCCGATCGCCCAGGAATTCGTATCCCCAAATCGTCTGGTTGTCCACATCGACCATGAACAGGCCGAACGAATTCGGCGTAAGCTGGCCGCTGAACGAAAAAATCCCTCGGGCACCTGCTTGCCGCGTTGGCTGAGCGAACGCTTCCGGCAAGAAAGGATGATCCTGTCGCAAGACCAGCGTGATCGCGATGACGGCCAGGCTGACGGCGATGACCCACCACACGGGGTGCGGGGCGGTCTTGCTGGTCAGGATAGGGGGTTCATCGTTCATGGCCAAGCCGCACGCGGCCGCTTCAGGTCGGGGATGTTGGCGGAGTCGGCCTCGCAGGCCGCGAAATCTCACTTTTCATTATAACGCGCGATGCTCTTCGCTCAAGTGGGTCCACAGCCGAATAGGCAATTGAGGGCCAGAGCAGTCGGTCGGAGCAGCGTGGTGGCCATGCCGGAAAGAAAGACAGGCCGCTCCGTGACGGAGCGGCCTGCATGGAGGGTGAATGTGACCTTCGTCTTGCCGGTTCTATCGAACCTGGACTTCGACAGACTTGGCCGAACGAATCGTCATCTTCTCGCCGACCTGATCGGCGAGGAACGTGTCACGGTTGACCTGCACGCTCAGCACAAACGTTCCGCGCGCGTCGCGCGTGGCCTTGAAGACGAATGTTCCGAGGTAAACGCTGCCGCGTGGGGTGACCCCGTCGGCGGGCGTGATGCCTGCGAGTCTGCCTTCAATGCGATCCAAGGCGGAGTATGCTTCGACGTCCTTGAAGACATAGTCCTTCCTGCCTGTATTGACGACAAGGTCTTTGAAAGCCAACGTTCCTCGGCTGCCTCCGTTCGCCTGCACCTTCACCTCGTAGCCTCTCAGACCCACCACGCCCTTGGCATAGACGTTGACCTCGATCTCGCTGCCAGGAGTCATATCCTTGCTCGACGGGATCAGGTGGATCGATGAGGCTTCGATATTCTCCACGCCCCTCGTTCTGATGCCACGACGAGACTGTCTCGGCTGGGCAAGAGGCGCCGCGCCCGGAACGGCCGGACAGTTACACGGGTCGATGCCGCCGAATGCGTCGAGAATGGCGAACAGGTCGAAGAGGTTCAGTGCTCCGTTGCCACCACACGGCTCGATGTCGAGATTCGTGAAGCAGCAGTCGCCGGAGAAGTTTCCACCAAACCCGTCCAGCACGCAGAACAGATCGAAGAGGTTGATCGTTCCATTGCAATCGGTGTCGCCGTACGTTCGAGGTATGTTGGCACACACGCCACCAACGCACTTGTCGCACGTGCAAGCGTCCGCGTCGGAACAATCAGCACACGCGTCCACACACTGGCAGGTGTCGTCGATGCCGTTGCCGTCCGCATCCAAGTTGGAGCACGAACTGCCGGCGCCGAGCGGCGTACCTCCCAATCCGATGCAGCACTCGGGATCGGTGTCGACGCATCCGTCGGTCACCGGTCCGCCAGCCGTCGGCGGAACGCAGCATGCCTGCGGTGGCTCGCAGAGCGTCGGGCTGGGATTACCTCCCAGTACCAGACAGCAATCCCTGGCCATGTCCTGACACGTGCCGTCCGGCAGGCAGCAACCGCCGATGGTGGCAGGGTCACACAGCGCCGGAGACACGACGCCCTGAAGCGCGATGCAACATTCCGGATCCATGTCCGTGCAAACCCCGGACGGCAGACAGCAGCCTTGCGAAGGATTGCAACTGCCCGCAGTTTGCACCACGCCGCCCTTGTCCTCACAGCACAGCGGGTCCATGAAATCACACGTCCCGTCCGGCAGGCAGCACTTGAGCGGCGCTGGACTGCACTGACTGTTGGGGCCTTCCGGCGTGCCGCCCAGATCAAGCTCGCAGCAGAGCGGATCCGCCATGGTGCACGTGTTGTCCGGCAGACAGCAGGCCTCCGGCACGCCACCGCACGTCTGGTTGGCATGAGGAACGCCGCCAAGCTGTTGCGTACAACACAGTGCGGAAGTCATCGTACAACTCCCATCTGGCACGCAGCAAGCAACGTCCGGTCCGCAGAGCGAGCCATCACCGAGGTACAGGCCACCGAGCGTGCCCTCACATTCGAGTTGAGTGATGTTATCGATACACCCCGCGCCAGCCGCAGCGTTGCTAATGCAGCATGCGCCGGTGGGCAGTGGATCACACGAACAATTGATTACAAACCCCGTTCCGTCCGGCGTGGGCGTGCTGGTTTCGACGCACACCGTACCGTCAGGACAGGCTCCAACGCACGAGGGCACCACGCCAGGTGTCACGTCGACGTGGCACTCGTTGGGCGTTCCGCAAAGACATTGCTCGACGAGAATCTGACCCGTTGCCGGGAACCAAGTGATTTCCTTCGGGTTGCACTTCTCCGCTGCGGGGTTGCCCGCCTGCATTCGAATCGTCCCGAAGGTCGTGCCGGTGTACGGTACACCGGTGTTGGGATCCTCAAGTATGCTGCCCGGACATCCTTGGAATTCAATCTTGTAGGCAATGTCGAAGAAACTATCGACCTGCCAGTTTCCTCCGCTCTGAGTCAGCGTCGTATGACCCGGGCTGGGCAGTCCAAAGCCCGTGCCAGCCGTGACCCTCAGCGTGCAGAAATCCGGATCGCCGAACAATTCCCCTTGCAGTCGGAACATGTCCGTGTCGAACGACTGCACCGGATCACCGGGCGTCCGCGGCGCGGTGTGGGTTTCGACGGCTGCTGTCAGGATGATATTGCGAGTGAACCCGGCGAGACTGCCAGTGCCAGTCACAGTGAGCTTCAGCTCTGAACTGAAGACCTCCTTTTCGCCACCGAGCGAACCACCCGGACCGCTGGCGCCGTTGTCCTTGAAGAACCTGTCATGCGTGGCATCAAACTCAATGGTCGTGCCAGCCGGAAGTCCTTGGATGATCTCGTGCACGTCGGCTGGACTCAGATAACCGCTCGTGCAGTCAGGCGGCATGATGGCCGTCCCACCTGCGTCAGCAACGACGCAAAGGGCCGCCGGTCCCGGTCCTGTTGGGCAGATGAAGTCGTTGCACGCGGACTTGTCGGGCAACGGTTCACAGACAGAAACCACCGGGCCGCACGAGCAGCAAACCGTGATCACGCCTGTCGTGGCATTGACGGTACGGGTTTCGGTACAGACTTCGCCCGCTATCGGGCACCCGTTGACGCACTCGACGTCGAGCGCACCGGGCACCTTCTGTGCGAAGCATTCGTTCGGCGACCCGCAGTCACATTGAGTCACCTTGATTTCTCCGGTCGAAGGTATGATGTCCATGCACGTAGGCAAGCACTCCTGTCCCGGTGGGGGGACTGGGCAGTTGAACGGTGCACAGGCGGACCCGTCCGTCAGGGGTTTGCACACGACGGGCTCGATCGGTCCACATGTGCAGTTGACGATCGCGCCTTGTGGGATCAACTGTACTTGCGTCGCATCGATCGAACTCTGTCCTGATTGGACTCCCGCAATGGTGACCTGACAGATGTCGTTGACGTTGATACAATCACCCGAACATACCAATCCGCCTGCAGCGTCGGATGCGATCGGCCCGCAGCCAGTGCCCGAAAGGCAAGCACATTCTTCAGCGACGGGGACGAGCTGACCCACGCCTATGTCTTGCATGGTGATGGCCAGCGCCTCGCACGTCGCGTTCTTGGGATTCGTGACGACGCACTGAGTGTCCTGCAAACCCGCACACAGCGCGTTCGGGAACGGTAGTGGACACACGCCGGCGGGATCGGGCTCGCAAGCGTCGTCGATCATGTTGCCGTTCGCGTCAGTACCGCAGAGTGAACCAGCCCCTTGCGGTACGCCACCGAGTTCGTCGCAGCATAATGGGTCGATGTCGGTGCACGTCGGGATGCCGGTAAGAGGATCGGCGATACAACACGCCTCGGGGGTCGCGCTACAGGTCGACCCGGCCGGTTGGACCACGCCGCCCTGATCCTCACAACACAATGGATCGAGGTCGATGCAGCCAACACCCGGCAGACAGCACGGCTGCAGAGGCAGGCATGGTCCGCCGCGGAAGACGTCTGGTGCGGCGCATTGAGACGGCAGCACTTGAACACACGTTCCGTCCTGCCGACAACAGGCACCCGGCGTCGGCGGATTGCATGTACAGTTACCGACGGTCGGACATAGTGGCTCGCCTTGAGGCTTTCGACACTCAAACGCACCGAATTCTATGCAGCAGTTGTCCGCGCCGCAGTTTGAATGCTGACCTGCAAGCACACCGCAGGTCCCATTGGGGCACGGCGGTCCTTGACACTTGCCGACGGCCGCTGCCGCGCAACTCGAGCAGTCGCCTTCGACGCACACGATGTCATAGATGCACACTTTCTTGGTCGGTACGGGCTGGCAAACCGTGTGCTGCACGGTGCCGTCGCTCGTACTCGGTGAAAACGGTCCCAACTGGTCCGTCGCGGGATCAATGCCCGGGATGAACGTCGTACCTGGAGGAATCCAAATATCCTGGTTGGTTGAGTGTGCCCACGGAACACCCGAGACCTGGAATTGGAGAGGCGGCTGCTGATTCGGTCCCGGCCCGGTATCCAGCACGCGCACCGCGCCATCCGAGACGCGCGTGAAGGTGAGACGCGGCATTACGTCAAAGAAAGAATCGAACGTACCGCCATTTGCGTGAGTCTTTCGCACCGTCATTGAGCCGGGGGCAAGGGAAATCTGCGCGGGAGACAGATCAATCTCAACGCGCCACAGCTCCGGATTCGCGCCGCCGGTCGTCACCGTGATGGGATCGACTGACGTAAGCTGTAACTGCACGATCTCGATAGGTATCGTGACCGGCGTGGGGTTCGGCGGATCGGTCGGCTGGAACGGATTCTGGGTTCTTCGCATGATGACCGAACTGTCGCACAGGGTGTCGGCAATCGGCACGCCTCGGAAGGGAACCGGGCCGACAACCGGATCGGAACCGGTGCCGAAGAAGTCTGCCGGAATGGGCAATCCCGTCCCAAACGTCACGACCGTGGGATCAGCCGTAAGGTCGGTGGGGATCCAAGTCGCCAGGTGGTCATCAAACGGACCGGGAACGACGCATGTTGTGGTCGCGCATTTCGTACCAGGGCCCTGCGGAGAACCACCGTAAAGGTTTTTGCACTCGTTGGGGTCAACGTCGACGCAGGTTCCGTCAGGCCGGCAGCAGGCTTCGGCGAGGACAGGATTCTGTTGTCCCGGCAGCTTGCTTGCATTGGCGACCGCCACTCCATGAGCGGCAAGGGCGGCTTGTTCGGGGTTAAGTTTGGGTTTCACGACGTTTGGCCCTGGCGGAGGAGGTCCGCACGGACACGCCCCAGAGTCTGTACAAGGTCCGCTTGCAAGAGCGGCACACGACGCATCCCATGGCTGCCCAGCACAACATGCCGTGCCGCCCGTTGCCGCACATACACAATCCACGCACACTTGGTCCTCGCAAAACGGTTGAGTCGGATTGAACTCACAGCAAGGATTGGGAACGACGCTCGGGCTTGGCCCAACGCCGCAAGTGTCCATGAACAGGCCTGCGTAGAAGTCAGCCGCTGCTGTGTTGATCGTAGTCGGGTCGGCGGCATCGACGATGCCGTCACAGTCGTCGTCAAACTGCGTCCCAGGCTCCATACGCGCGAGCCCGAACCCCGGATCGGAATGAACCCACCAGCCACTCGAAGTGAGCATCAACGTCACGGGTGACAGCGTCGCAGGGCTATTCGCACCACCGCCCACGCGCGAGAAGGTTAATTGGATCTCGACTGGAAGATTCGACGAATAAGATCCCCCCTCGGTGCATTCGTGGTTGATGGTCATCGTACCGACCGTCTGCGTCGGAAGAAGGCAAACGTCGACATTCCACAATTCTGTTGTGAGGTTGTCGTACTTGACGACGATCGGTTCGCAGCTTTGAAGGTGCAACGCCTGAATCTGAAGCGGTACCACTTCGCTCGACCCAACGTCGAACAATGCTGTCGTTCCAGACAACCGGCGTACGACAGTGTCTACATCGGTCAGCGGTACGAGCGGCGGATTGATCGCCAGCGGCACGCCGCCGAAATTAATTCCGTCGATGTACGCTAGCGACGATGCTCCTCCTGTCGACGTGAAGAAGCCCGCCGGAATAGCGGTCAGATCGTACGACCCGCCGCACGGAGTCACCCAAATGTCATCCCCCGCCGCAACGGGACCGGCGACAGTTGTCACCGACATGGCGGAAACGATCGCTACCGCCACCATCGACGCTCCGATCCATCTCGCGGCCGAACGTGTCTTCGCCCGCCGCGGGTTGACCCAACTCGAACAACAACATCGATACTTGGCTCGCCTGTCCACAGTCATCACAGTTTGGTTCCTCTCAACTTGCTCGTGACTCATCGCCCCGAATCTCCACGCCGGAATCGACATCCGGCTGCCCGTGTTTCGCGACGGCGGCGGATGGTCGGAATCCCCCGCTCGAACGCTACGTATTCAAAATACAGCCGACTTAAAACGCCGAAACGTCCCGAAACGCTCCGACGGGCACGTCATTCGCCCACGAATCGCTAACGCCTCTTTCCGTTAGACGGAGGGCGTTGCCGGGCCTCGTTGTTCTGTTGACAGGGCGTCCACCTGAGGCCGCGGACTCCTGGACTTGCGTTTGCGGCGGTGTGGGCTTGTACGCACCCCCGACGCTTAATGTAACGCGTGAAAACAACGCAGTTTGGGTCAGAGAATCCGATCCCGCCGTACGCAATCGGCCTTCGCAAGGGACGCGCGGTCTCCGCCTGCTTGGCAGGGGACCGTTCCCGGACGTTGCCAAACTCGGCCGAATGCCATCGCTCCCAGCGGCCCCGTTGGACCGTGAGCGTCGCAAGCGTCTCCTGAAACCGAATGTCATGTTCGCTGATGGCAACAGAGTCGACTTTCCATGATCCAGATCCAGCCAGAATGCTCCGCCACGCAACGCGCGGCAAACCCCCGTGATCCGCCAAGCTGGATACGTCCGTAACGCCGGTCCACCAAGATGGGTACGCGAATGGTTGTTACATTCTGTCACAAACCGCGATTTTTTCTTGGACGGACCGACCCTGCGACAGACGAGCTGGCCGATCCACACACCGCAGAGATGCACGCTGAACGTCATCTAACGTTTCGGTCGACTGGACTGGTATTAGCGATGGGGTTGCTTGGGTGGAGTATGCGGATTGTAACGGGACGGCGAAGCGGTGTCGGCTGCCTCTACAGCTTGCCAATTGGGGTGGCCTCGGATTGCACGGTGAGGAATCGATCCGTGAAGTTGCGATCGACAACGCTGCAAATGCCGGTCACCTTGGCGGCGATATCGCTGTAATCCGGGTCTTCGCCGGAGAAAGCGAAGAACTCGCCCGCGAGAATCACGAGGCGAAGGAGATGGCGAAGGATGATCCCCTCGTCCTTGATGAAGTCGCGGCTGCGAACGAACTTGTAGAAATCACCCTCAAGGTCCAGAATCGCGCCGGCGAGCCATTTGGTCTGAATCATCAACTCTTCCGGCGTTGCGAGCCGCGCGTCGAACAACATTTTGAGCATCTCGGGCAACCTCAGTGCGGGCTTTCGTTGGTCCTCCCAATAGTCCGCACCGTCACCCTCGTCGTCCGCCGCGACGAAATCAGCCGACTCCTCATCAACGATGGCCAGCCCGCGTCGCAGCATTTCCGGCCGAGCGACCTGCGTCTCCAGCGGTCCCGGATCCAACTCAGGGACCGCCAACCGTCGTGCTATCGCAGGAGCGACGGGCAGGACAGACTCGAGTACCAGGAGCTTTTCGACAAAACTGGCCCGCGCGAGGTGTCCCGCCAAGAAAGCGCCGTACATCGGGTCGACGCTGCGGAAGGTCAACAACGCTTCGACACTATCATCGAGCGTCACATGATCACCGTCGTCGGATCGCACCAGATAGCCGAACGTTGCCAGGTTTGCGATCATGTGGTCCAACTGTTTGTGAAACCCCGCAATGCGCTCCTCGGTGTTGAACCGATTGTCGAGAAAAGCCATGGTCTCGTGCAGAGTGCCGGTCCGCGTGAGAAGATAGACGAGCACTTGGTATGGAATCATCGACTGACTGTACAGCTTGGCCGGTCCAGCCTCGATCAACGTCTGAAACTGCCCCTGGGTCCAATAGGTCTGCGTCTTGCGCCTGGACGGGCGTTTGCGTTCCAGCGTTTTTCGCGCCCGCATGATCCCGGGGTCTTTCGACTTCGTATCCAACTGCTGATACTTGGCTTTCCATTTTTCGATCTTGACGTCGTCCTCATGGGCGAAAGCGTAGACATATCCCTTGCTATCGAATTGAGGCCGACCCGCGCGACCGAACATCTGATGGGCAACCGACGCGGGGATCATCTTCTTGTCACCCCGTTTTCCCTTGACGAGCGCTGTGAACACCACGGACCGCGCCGGCAAGTTGATTCCAGCCGCCAACGTTTCAGTACAGACGACGAACGGGATCAGCTTCTTGAGAAACAGAGATTCGACCACCAGCTTGTGACGCGGCAGCACCCCGGCATGATGAACGCCCACCCCCCGAATGAGCAGTTGCTTGATCTTAGGCCCTGCGCCTTCCGAGAAATCCTCCCTGTCCAGCAACTCGGCGATCTGCGCCCGTCTCGCCTGGTCGATGATCTTGAGCCCCTTAAGTCGTTCCGCCACCTCCCAGCAGACATCGCGCACAAAACAAAAGACCAGCGCCGGCGTCCGGTTCTTGCCGTCGTCGTCAGACACCATTTCCGGTAGGTATTCAGTGATCTGCTTGTCAGAAATCCAGTTGAATTCCAACGGAACACGCCGGTCGGTTGTCTGCACCAGTTGCAAAGATCGCCCATGCTTCGCTTTCAGCCATCGAGCAAAGTCCGCCGCGTTGCCCACCGTCGCCGACAGCAACATCATCCGAATGTGTTCGGGCAGCAAGACCAGCGTCAACTCCCAAACGATGCCCCGCTCGCGGTCGTTGAAACTGTGGAACTCGTCCATCACCACGCCGCTGACCTGCGAGAGCTGCTCATCGCCGGCAAGAAGATGATTAAGAAGAATCTCAGCCACGACCACGCGAATCCGCGCGTTGGGGTTTGTTCGGCGGTTGCCCGTGATCAAACCGACGTCGTCGCGCGAGAAGCCCCAAGCTTCAGCCTTGTCCTGAAACTCGCGGAACTTTTGATCGGTCAGGGCGATCAGCGGGGTGGTGTAGTACAGACATTGACCGGTGTGCAGGGCTTCAAAGATGGCAGCCTCGGCGATGAGCGTCTTGCCCATCCCGGTCGGCGCGGACACCAGGATCCCCCCCGGCGACTCGAACCACGCCAGCAACGCCTCCTCCTGAAAGGGGTAAAGCTCGAATTCGAGGGCGTCAAGGAACCTGTCGCAAACTTCCGAACGATCCATCCGACCCACGATAGCACGGAACGACGACCCTGTCGCGTCGCCGCGCAACGGCGACGGTGCCGGCCGACAACATCAGCAAGGCCAGAAGGACGACCCCCCACAGCGAAACGGTAGGCACGGTCGACACGGTGACAGTGAGAGTCGCACCGCCGTACGCGACCTGCGTCGGCAGCAGGTCTCCCAGCCCGCAGACAGCCGTGCCGAGCGCTAACAGCCCGGTGTCGCTCGACGCGACGGGGAGCGTGCCACCACCCGCAGCCTGCATCTCGAGTATCGCCACGCGGGCCCATGTCGGCGTAACACCAACCTGGTCGACGCACGAGCTCAAGTGCGAACCACTCAGCCCGGTCACGACGCCCAGCACATTGTCCACGTTACCGCTGGGCAACTGCGAGAAAAGCGCCGTATGGATCACGCCACTCACCACCGCCGCCGCCGGGTCGAACAGGATCGTGGTCGAGACGGACGAAAGCCCGCGGGAATCGTCAGTCCGGGCCCACACCTCCACGACGAAAGACTGGCCGGACGCGACCTCAACCAGCGGCGCGGGCAGCGTCGTCGTCGTGTCGCTGGGACCGGCGGCGCTCACCGGAACGAGTTCGATGGAGGCGACCGGAGCAGTCTGTGCGTTCGCTGGAAGTGGCAGCGCAATAAGACACACAAGCATCGCCGCCCCTGTCACCAGGAGTCGTGCATTCTCTTGTGTAGACCTCATTAACGCCATGCCGTCAACCTCCGTTTTCCTCGCCAGCGGTGCAGACCAACGCACTCACTATCGTCTTCGCGTTCCGGAGTCCCTGGTCCGGCGGCGAGGCCCTTTGTGAACGATTGGCTTGCGTATGATGTTGACAGCCGTCGCGTCGAAATCGACTCGGAAGGAGTCGAGATTGCCCAGTTCGTTCACAATCGCCACGCCGTGGATTCGGTCGCTCGGACCAACCATCAGCCTGATCGGGCCTGCCACCGACGCCCGCACGGCCAACGTCGCCACTCGGACCCACGTGCCATCCGCACCCAGGTTCGGCGAATCCAGCCTCGAACATCCTCCCAACCGAGACACCTTCCCCGACGCCGGCAGGACCACACCCCCTGCGAGCGTAGACATCGCGTCGCTGGATATCACTTGTTCCACGGCCAACGCATCAGCATCGAAGCTAAAATCAACAAATACCGCTGCCAGGCCTTCAGCGGGCGAGGGCGTAAGGTGAGTCGCCCAGACCTCCACAAAGAACGGCTGATCGACCCGGAACGTTGTCTGCGACGGCGGCGCCACTGCCTGAAGATCATCAGCCGTCGGCACTGCGAGCGTGACGATGTTGACCGCGACTGCTGCTCCGGCTGCGGAACTCTGGCTCGTGGCAGCGATGGGTGGCGGGCCTGCACAGTTCGCACAACTGGCACACGCCTGCCCGAAGCAACCGGCGAACCCGGAGAAATCACCCGTACCCACGCAGATTCCGCCATCACCGTCGAAGTTGGATGCAGCGCAGGGGTCAGTGCTCAGATAACAACCACCAAAACACGAGGCGAAGAGGGCAAAGTCGCCGGTACCCATCACTCCGTTGAAATCCAGATCGAGGACGCACAGATCGCACGAAGCGGCAAGCTCGTCACAATGCTCGCACGTAGCAGTGCACACTGCCGCGCCAACCTGACAGTCCAGCGTTAGGTCGCACGTTTCCGCGCCATCGCAGAACAAGCCGTTGTCGCAGTTCGCATTGTTGGGGG
>CAYQFV010000008.1:0-29484 GCA_964416845.1 uncultured Phycisphaeraceae bacterium
ATCGAGCCGCCATACTTTTTTGCAACCTTCAACTACGGATGGGACAACCTCTCGGAGCGGGCATCCGAGCAGGTCTCGGCTCCTCCGCCGCAGGACTCGGCAGGCGCCTCCTCGGTCGCGTACTGCGATTTCGGCGTGGGGCAACCAGTATCCCCAAGAAGGCCGCAGGCGTACTGCAACGCGTTAGAAATCGGGGAGGACCACCCAAAGGCTTCAAGGGTGGGAGAAAGTTCAACAATGATGGTCGAAATGGGGGCCAAGTTTTGCCCAAGACCGATGCTCAAGGTAGACCTATCACGTATAAAGAATACGATGTCAACCCTCATCAGAAAGGCGTCAACCGCGGTGCCGAACGGATCGTGATAGGAAGTGACGGTAGGGCATACTACACGAGCGACCATTACCTGACTTTCGTGGAGGCTCCATGAACGAAACCCTGTATCTCCCTCGGGAACCGTGGTTTTTGCGGATGTGTTGTTCGCATTCGGAATTAACTGACTTCCTCTGGGAGGTGACGAATGACACGTCACTTCGGATCGTAAGTCGTATATTCCGTGGAGCACGCATACGTTCTGAACAGGATCTGTATGACGAATTCAGCGCAGCGTGCCAGTTTCCATACTACTTCGGCAATAACTGGGATGCTTTGAGTGAGTGTATCACCGACTTAGAATGGCTGCCTGCCGACGCTTATGTGTTTGCTCTATCTGACTTCGATCAAGTGTTGAAAACTCTGGGCGAGGACATGAGCATCCTACTGAGATTGCTCGATGACGCTGCAAAAGAATGGAGTACGCCTGTGAAAGAGGGAGAAGAATGGGATAGGCCAGCACGTGCGTTTCATGTCATACTGCATGCTGTTCCAGAACACAGATCTGAGTTGGAAGAAGTATCAAAAGTATTTGAATTTGATTGTCCTGAAATCCAAGTACGTTGAGGGGAAGGGAGTCGGGGAAAGCGGCGGGTGGCGGGCAGGGCCAGCGCGCATAAATGGGCCGGGTGGCCCACCTCCTTCATCTTGGAGGTGGGGGATGCGATGATCGTTTGCTGATGCATCACTCGCCGAGCGGGACGAGCTCAACTCAACCCAAGACGCCATCCTCACGGGCACCGCGCCGCAACCCGTTCTCACCCAATGGAGCCTCGACAATCTCGGTAACTTCTCCGGCCGGGTGGCCCACCTCCTTCTTCATGGAGGTGGGGGACGCGATGATCGTGTACGGTCGCATCGCCAGCCGGCGGCGCAAAAAAGCAGGAAACAGCTTATATTAAGCGGTTTCCTGCATCTCCCCGAGTAGGACTCGAACCTACGACCTAGCGGTTAACAGCCGCTCGCTCTACCAATTGAGCTATCGGGGACTGAGTCAACGCGACGCGTCTCGCGTCGTGTATCGTCTCTGCACAATGTAAGGCCTGCGGCCGCCAAGTCAACCTGTTCTTCGGCGGGTGATCCGCCTCCTATTCGTCCACGTGCGGATCGGAGTTCTCCTTGCCGGGACGTAAGTTCAGGCGGCTTTCCTGCCATGCTCTCCGAACCAGAATCAACCCATGAGCGCAGACCTCGAACTCCGCACTGAGCCGGCGGAACAGCGACCCCGGCGGATCGGAATCTTCGCCGTACAAGTCCGACGCGATCGCGTACGAGTTCTTGCCACGGTCGATGTACTCGGCGAAGCGATCCGGGTTGGGGCTTCGGCTGGGGCGTTGCAACCCTTCGGGGAAAACACCGGTCCAGAAGAGCGCATAGTCACCGATGTAGCGGTGAAAATCGCGATTCGCGAGACGGTCTTCGCGGGACGACCTGTCCTGCTGAACGGCGAGCATGTCCGAAATGTTCTCAACGCGGTTGCCTTGGGCATCACGAACGCGATAGAGGTGGTCGACGTGCACGAAGTCGATCAGCATCATCACAAGATAGTCGAGCAGGCGTGGATCGCACACCCCCACTTCCGCGCAGAACGCGTGTTCGACCATGCCGGCGAACAGACGTTTCATCGCATGACTGTTGTACGAAGGTTGCATGATTCTCTGCACCTGTAGACGCGCGAACCCATTGCACGGTGCGTAGCCGGTCAACCCGGCGGCACACTGGCTACCTGCCTATTCTATGATTCTCGAATGTCGCGAGGCAACCCTCTGGTCGGTTTATCGGAACCGAAAACGCAACCCGGGAAGCTGGCGCGAGCGCAATAATACCCGTTGGGACGCGCGGCGGGCGGTGTCTGGGGTCACGCCGTCGCCTTCGCTCGGATTAAAGGCAGGATACACTCGCCGAGGTGTTATTGGCCGCCGTCTGTGCCGTCCGTTTCGTTGGACGCCTCGTCCGGTTGAGGCTTGACTCGGGCGCCGCTGATGGCCGACCGCCGGGCGCGGCGGTTTTTCGCCTTAACGTCGTAGCGGGCGCGTTGGGCCTGATCGGGGATTTGTTCGAGGCGGTTCTTGAACTCGGTGAACAACTCGTCCAACGGCTTGGTCATCTGCCGTCGCCGGGCTGTCAGTTGTCTCCGCTCGTGTGCAGATTTCGATGCTGCAAGTTGCGTCTTGATCGCGTCAAGTTGGGCGCGGTGTGATTCTCGAAACGTCTCCGCGCGTTTCTTCACCTCTCGCAGAATCGAGCCTACCGCTTCGCGTTGCGTCGCCGTCAACTGATAGTCCGCAATGAACTTCTGGGCGTACGCATCGAAGTGCGTGAGCAGAATCGGTTCGCCGGACTTATGCTTTTTCCCTTCGCGACGATCCACCGGCAAACGTCCGTCGTTCGGACGCGTTGGGGTCGGCGGTTCGTTCGCTCGGCGCTTTGGCTGGGGAAAGATCGATCTCTGAGCAACCCGCCCCTTGCCCCAGTTGTCGAAATTCCGCTCCATCTGGTTGAACGTCTTGTCCATTTCACGAAGGTCGAACTCGTGAACGCGTTTTTGCTGGTCCGTCAGCACCTTGCCCCATTCCTCGTTCGCCCGAAAAATCTCGTCCTTGGCGGCCTTGAGGATCTTGACCGCAGTCGGGCCGAGACGCTTTGCGGAATCTGCATCGGGCGGCGAACCCTTCTGTTGCCAGTACCCCAGGTCACGAATTAGAGGCCAAATCTCGTCCTGGTATTCGTCCAGAAACTTTTTCACACGCGTGTTCATCATCTCCGATGTGTACTTCGTCTGCTCGTCGTTGAGGGCATATCGCCGTGCAATGTTCTTAACAGCCGTGTCGAGAATCGCGTCGACAGGCCACAACCCTTGGACTTCCTCTTTCGCCTCAGCCACGTCGCTCGAGGGCGCAGCGGCATCGCGGTTGTCCTGGTCGTATTGCTCCGCCTGGTTCGCCATCGCCGGCCCGGCGATCAGAACCACCAACGCCCACCTCAACCAAAAAGTTTCCGATATCACGGTCGTTCATCTCCACCGTTTGTGGGCCGTCGGTCAGCCCGGAACTTGTCTCGACTATCCCTTATATCCTACGAAGGTGTGGTGCGGTTGCAACCGATCGCCCAAAGGCAAAGGAAAACCTGGAGAAGAAAACACCGGCTGGGTTCACGCCCGTCGACAGCGGCGGTTCAACGGCCGACTCGCAAGCCCGTCAGGCGTGCGGCCAGCGACACCGTTCGACCGAGAAGATGCTTCAACCGCACCCGCCAAAGTCGATTGCGAAGCTGGAGAAGCAAGGCGCTTTCGGGGTCGACCCGCAGGCCATAGACGATCATATCGCGTGCTTCGCGAAACCGGCCCAACCGCTGATACGCCAACACTGACTTAATGATGGCGACCGCGTAGTCGGGCTTCAACTCGATCGCCCGGCGACAATGTTCGATGCCACGCTCGTGTTCGCCTAGGAGAAAACAGCAGACTCCCAGATTGTGGTGCGCATTGGGAATCGTCGCGTCGACGGACAACGCTTTGCGGAACTGGTCCGCAGCGTCTGCCGGCTTGTTCAATCGCAACAAGCAATTGCCCAGCAGCATCAACGCTTCTTTGTTGTCCGGATGCGCTTCGGTCGCGCGTTCCAGTCGGCGCCGTGCCTCAGCGTAACGACCAACGCGGGCATAGGCCGATCCGAATTGCAAATCCAAAGGCCCGTAGTTGGCGTCCAACTCTGCGACCTTCTCGAATCGCTTGATCGCAGTTTCCGCGTCGTCGGAGAGCAGCGCGAGGTGGCCTAACGCAAAATGGGCATCCACGTGGTCGGGCGTCAACTCGACCACTTGGCGAAATTTGATCTTCGCGCTGTCGAGATCGCCGGATTCCGCCAAGGCATCGCCCATGTCATAGAGCAGATCAACGTCGCCGGGATCTTCGCGGATGGCCTCCAAGTAGAACTCTTCAGCCTGCTTCAAATCCCCCATCCCGCGATACGCCCGCGCGATCAGGCCTTTGACTCGCTCGTAGGACGGGTCGATCGAAAGAACACGCTCCCAACAAAAGACCGCCCGTTTGAACTCGCCGCGATCTGCCAGCGAAAGGCCCATGTGGAAGAAGCAGTGTGGGCACGAATCGTTCAGTTGTTGTGCGATGTAGAACGCTTCCTCGGCTTTGTCATGCCGACCGAGCTCAACGTACGTCGAAATCTGATAGCAGTAGCCCGGCTCGAAATCAGGGTAGAGACGATTGACGCGTTCGAACTTGGTCAACGCTGCCGACAACCGCCCCAACCGGGCCAAGTCGATCGCCAAGAGCAACAGCAACTCGCGGTCGTCAGGCTCCATCTCCAGCGCACGTTGGTAGGCGGTGACCGCTTTCTCGAAATCGTCGAGCTGATCGAGAAGAAAACCGCGATGACGCAGCCAGCTTGAATTGTCCGGGTTCACGTCCAGAGCGACGTCGATCTCAGCAAGCGCCTCTTCCCAGCGATGGGCTTCGGTCAATTGCTGGGCGCGCTCGGCCCGCCGCTCCGCATCAAACCAATCGTTCATCACGCTAGTCCGGTAATCTCAGACGCCATCACAACAAAACTGAACCCACCCGATTATAGCGTCGCGCCGACCAAGGGGCAATAAACGCGTCGCCACGGCACCGAGACCGCACATCATCCATTCTCACGTACACCAACCGTCCTGACCATCCCCATGTCGATCGGTTGACCGTTGTTTGATCCCATCTAGAATCGTCCCTTTGGGAGGAATATACGATTGAAAGTCGCCATCATAGGCATGCCCCAATCCGGGAAGACCACTCTCGCAGCCGCCGCGACGGGGGTGGCGCCTCCGCCGGCCGTCGCGGCGCAAGTCCACCACGCCGTCGTCAAGGTCCCGGATGAGCGTCTCAACACGCTTGCCGACATCTTCAAGCCCAAGAAAGTTACCCAAGCCACCATTGAGCTTATCGACGTACCCGGTTTTTCACTCGCGGATCATCGCGGACGAGATGAGTTACACCGATTTTTGCCGGAAATCAGACAAGCCGACCTCCTGATGGCCGTTGTGCGGGCGTTTGACAACTCCGCCGTGCCCGCCTATCGCGACAGGGTTGATCCGCAAGCCGACATCAACGAGCTGTGTGACGAGTTTTTACTCGCCGATCTCGAAACAATTACCACCAGACTGGAAAAACTGCAAAAGAGCGTCCGCAAGCCGACCAAGTCGGCCGATGCTGAAAAACGAGAACTTGCCGTTCTGGCTGTTTGCAACGAGGCGCTCGAGCAGTCCAAGCCTATCTCATCGGTGTTGACGAAGGCCGAGGATCAAGCCATCTTGTCGAGCTTCGGGTTGCTCACGCTGAAACCGCTCCTGGTTGTTCGCAACGTCTCTGAAGAGGATGCGTCGGCTCCCGATCCGCCGTCCGCGCCGTCGGCGGTCGCAACGCTGAACGTGTCTGCGTTGACGGAGCGAGACATCGCCGAGCTTGACCCCGCGGATCGCCCGTCGTTTCTCGCGGACCTGGGCGTCACGCAGCCAGCCAGCGATCGCTTGATTCAGCAGTGTTACGAATCGTTGGGATTGGTCTCCTTCCTGACGGCCGGCGCGGACGAGGTTCGGGCTTGGACCATTGATCGTGGCACGGATGCGGTCACTGCCGCTGGGAAGATCCACTCCGACATCGCGCGGGGATTCATCCGGGCGGAGACCGTCGCGTATGATGACTTCATGGAGGCGGGCGACATGAAGGCAGCCAAGTCCGCCGGAAAAGTTCGCCAGGAGGGAAAAACCTACATCGTGAAAGACGGCGATATCATCAACTTCAAATTCAACGTCTAGTCTCGCTTGTCACATTTTGGGAGGTGCCCGGTCATGTCGGTTCTTTTGGAGTTTTCCATGTCGCCCATGGACAAGGGCGAGTCGCTCGGACGCTATGTTGCCCGCAGCTTGGAAATCATCGACAGCAGTGGTGTTGCGTACAAACTCAACCCCATGGGGACCGTTCTCGAAGGCGAGTGGGATCAATGTATGGACGTCGTCAAACGTTGCTTCGAGACCATGCGCAGCGATTGCAAACGCATCACGTGTTCCATCAAGATCGACTACAGAGATGGTCGGGACGGGCGAATCGAGGCCAAAACGGACACGATCGAAAACATTCTCGGTCGCAAGCTGCGTCAATAGTCTGCCCACCCGCTGTCACCAACGGAACAAGGAGCAACTCAATGCCCGATACGGAAGCTGACGCGTCTCAAGACCAACGTGCGATCGCGGTTGCTCGGATCCCGAGCGGAGTGGCGATCCTCACCGCGCGATACGAATCTGACTCGACCGGCATGCTCGCCAGTTGGATACAGCAAGCGTCGTTCAGCCCGCTCATGGTCAGCGTCTGTGTCAAGCGCGGGCGTCCGATCGAGTCGCTGATCGATCGCGCGAACTCGTTCGTCTTGAATGTTCTTGGCGAAGACCCTAAGGAAATGTTCAAGCACTTTGGTCGCGGATTCGCACCGGGGCAGCCCGCATTTACCGGCGTTGAGTCTCGGGTGACCGACTACGGGGTACGTCTCGATGCCGCCATCGCGAGCATGGAATGTCGCCTCGTCTCAAAAACCGAGGCGGGCGACCACACGCTCCTCTTGGGCGAGGTTGTCGACGGAGACGGTGACGCAACCGTTCGACCGTTCGTCCACCTTCGCAAGACGGCGACGGGGTACTGAGGCGCGGCGCTGGGCAGGGGTTGCCAAACGAAGTAAAAAAGGCGTGCGGCACCCTGTAAAACGTTGGCGCGGTCAAAGGGTGCCGCAGCGAGTGGAAGACTGTTTGGATGTCGGGTACGTGTCAAAACGCCCCGATTCGGCCTCGGGACGCCGCTAGTTATTCATCGTGGCGAAAAACCACCCACTTCACATTATAGTCAGGGCACGTGGGAAGTTCCATGGCCCATGAAAACAAAATTTATCGCTCTGCGCCCGCAGACCTCGCAGCACACTCATCGGCCAAACGGTTGAACCAATGCGAAGTTTTCTCGGCGTTCCGACGAGGCCAGCCGGATGCTCGTGGCCGACCTGTAGCGATCTTCCCAGATAGGGCGCTCGAAGAGGCTCTATCACGCGTCGTTCCTAAACCATTGCGGAACTGCCGTAAAGTACCATAACCCATTACAAATACAAAGCCTAAACCTCGAAAAAACTTTTTCGGACTTGGTTTTCACACCAAATATAACGTAAAGATGCAAAAAAGCAGTTCCGTTGCGAATCCGCGTCGATGAACAGCGATTGGCGGGCGTTCGGCTGTCCCGGTGGTCGCTCGAGGCGTGGGTTTTTCTCGCCGATCCCGCTTTCGCGCTGGTGTGGTTCGTTGTCCGGTGCAGGGGCGACTGCCTCGGCGGCGTTTTCGAGGGTGGTCACGTGTGGCCAGCGTGGTTCCCATAAGCGTTGGCTGTTTGAATGCCCGGGGTTTCGGCAGGCTGGCGATCCGGGTGGTTGCAAACCGCAGGGGTTTGTTTGCCGATGACGATGACAGTGTTGGCTGGGTTGGGGCGGACGCTGCCGCGGACGGCAGGGCAGGCCATGAAGGGGGTATTCGTGACCGATTCCGAGCAAGGCAGGATCGTGCTGGTCGACGACGACGAAAAGCTGCAGTTCGTCCTGCGCGCCCATCTTGTCTCCGTCGGCTACGGCGTGGAGTGCGTCGGAGACGGCGAGTCCGCCATCGAACGCGTCGCGTCGTATCAGCCGCACGTGGTGGTCATGGATGTCGGGCTGCCCGGCATGGACGGGATCGAAGCAACGCGGCGCCTTAAATCGTTGGAGGCGACGGCTGACATTCCGGTCATCATGTTGACCGCTCGCTCCGACAGCGACCATGTTGTGATGGCGCTCGACGCGGGCGCTCAGGAATACGTCGTCAAGCCGTTCGACGTGGCCGAGCTGATGGCGAGAATCCGAACGGTTCGCCGCTTGCGTCAAACCCGGATCGAACTGGACAGCCTCAACGATCGACTTGCGAGTGAAGTCGAATCCCGCACGGGGCGGCTTCGCACGTTGTACAACTTCACGCGGTCGCTCAACGAGGCGGACTCGCGTCGCGAGATCCTGGAGCTCATTGTTGAGGCGGTCAAGGAAGTGACCGGCAGCGGCCGGGTGTCGATACTTTTGAAAGATCGCGACGGGAAGAACCTGGTGTGTCGTTGCGCGACGGGCATTGATCCGAAGATCGTCGACACCATCAACGTGCCGACGACCGACGGAATTGCCGGCAAGGTGTTCACCACCGGCAAGACCTATGTTGCCAGTGCGTTTGAGAGCCCGAACGAATCGGTCGACCGTTACGGCTCGGACTCATTCGTCAGCACGCCGTTGATCGCGACGTCGTTGATGACGCGTGAAGAAAAACTGGGTGTGCTCAGCATCACGGACAAACGCGGTGGCGATCCGTTTACCTCGGACGAAATCGAGTGCATTCGTGCGATTGCAGATTCCGGCGCGATCGCGATTCACAATCAACTGCATCGCGAGCGGCTTGACAGCTCGGTCAACGTCCTCCTGATGACCGTCGGTCGACTTGCGGAATACCGCGACAACGAGACCAGCAAACACCTGGAACGTGTTCGCGAATACGCTCGACTTCTGGCGACCGAAGTCAAGTCGATGAGCAAGTACAGCAATGAGGTCTCCGATCGGTTCGTTGAGGACATTTTCAACGCTGCCCCGATGCACGATATCGGGAAGGTCGGCATTCCGGACAACATCCTTTGCAAGCCCGACAAGCTCAACGACAACGAATACACCATCATGAAGCAGCATTGCAGGATCGGTCGCGAGGTTCTTCAGTCGGCGCTCGCTGAAACAGGTCCCGTGCCCCTCTTGCGCATGTGCGCTGACATCGCTTCAAGCCATCACGAAAAGTACGACGGAACCGGTTATCCCGACGGGCTTCGCGGGGAGGAGATTCCGTTGGAGTCGCGCATCATAGGCTTGGTGGACGCGTACGATGCGATTACCAGCCGCCGGCGATACAAGGACCCGATCAGCCACGAAAGAGCGGTGGAGATCATCCGTTCGGACTCCGGCACGCACTTCGACCCGGAACTGCTTGCCCCGTTTCTACGGTGCGCGGACCGCTTCGACGAGATACGTCGAGCGCACCTGGATGATCTGGCAGAGACGCCGGCACGATCTGAGGACGGCGAGGAACCCGCCGCGGATGCTCCGGTCACAGCCACACAGTGATGAAGGGCCGCTCGGCGGATCAGGTCTTGGCGAGAATGACTTCGGGATAGGTCTCGTTGAGGTAGGCGAGAACGTGCCGCACGCTGACCACGCCCATCGCTTTGCCATCCTTTTCGATGGGGACGTGGCGGTAGTCGCCGACCATCATGCGGTTGAGGCCGAAGGCGACGGTGTCGGTCGGGCGAAGGCGTTCGGGATCGCGCGTCATAAACTTCGAGACTTCTTGATCGGCGCAGGCTGCATAGTTCTCCGCGATCTTGAGTACGACGTCTCGTTCGGTCAAAATGCCGACCATCGCCCCATTGTCGACGACCAGGGCGCAGTGTCGGCCTCTGTCCAACAGGAGTTGAATCACTTCGCGAATGGGCGTGTTCGGAGCGACCTTTAGCGGGTCTGGAGGGATGAGCCCCCCGATCGGATCGTTCATCACGCCTCGTTCGATGCGGCTATCGCCTTGGGGTAGGTCGAGATCTTGAAGGTCGTTGTGGCATTGTTGGCATTGATCCGCACCGGCAATGTTGTCACATCCACATGAGGGGCAAATCATACGGTCTCTCCTCTACGGCGGTGCCGAGACTCTGGTGATCGCGAGGCGCTCAATGGCGATAACACGCCCAAGAGCTTAAGCGCGATGCTGCACTCGTCGGTTCTCTCCGTCCGAAATGCACGAAGCCACCGGGCAGGTTGGCGACTCAATTCACCGTCCAGGTGTCGCCGGCAGCGAGTAAATCCTCGAGCTTGCCCACACCGTCTGCCGCGGTTGCGTGGTTGACCACGTCGTCGAGCATCCCGTCATAGGTAGGCCGCTCGATGGCGCGGAAGACGCCGATCGGTTCCGGGAAAGCCGGGTGATACATACGACTGAGCATGTATGCCAGCGTTGGCTCGAGGGCGCGTTCGTCATGGAAGAGCAGATCGTCTTCGGTCATGCCTTCCGACAGCGTGACGATCTCCGGGTGCAACCCGTTGAGTCGAATGCCCTTGTCGCGGTTTTTGCCGAAGATCAGCGGCCGACCGTGCTCGAGGACGATCGTCGAGTCCTCTTTGGTTGCCTTGCCGGTCGCGTAGTCAAATGCCATGTTGTTGAAAATGTTGCAGTTTTGATAAATCTCGACAAAGGACGTTCCTTTGTGCCTTGCGGCTCGTTCGAGTATCTCGGCGAGGTGCTTGACGTTGACATCGTGCGATCGCGCAACGAAGGTCGCCTCGGCGCCGATGGCGACCGAGAGGGGTTGCAGCGGGTAGTCAAGAGAACCCGTGGGCGAAGACTTGGTGCGTTTGCCTTTTTCGGAAGTCGGCGAATACTGTCCCTTGGTCAACCCGTAGATGCGGTTGTTGAAGAGCAGAATCGTGATGTCAACGTTGCGTCGGATGGCATGCACCAGGTGATTGGTGCCGATGCTAAGCCCGTCGCCGTCGCCGGTGACCACCCAGACCTGCAAGTCCGGCCGAGCTACCTTGATGCCCGTCGCGATCGTCGTCGCTCGGCCGTGGATGCTGTGCACGCCGTAGGAATCGATGTAGTACGGAAACCGGCTGGAACATCCGATGCCGGAAACGAACACGATGTTTTCCTTGGCGATTCCGAGCTTGGGTAGGACCTTCTTCACCTGGGCGAGAATCGAGTAGTCCCCGCAACCGGGACACCAGCGGACATCTTGATCGCTGGCAAAATCTTTGGGCGTGAGTTGCTCAAGCGCTACTTCCGCGGACATCCATTCAGCCTTTCAACACGTCGTAGATCTTCTGTTCGACTTCGGAAATCTGGAACGGCTTGCCTTGAACCTTGCTGAAGCCGATCGCATCTATCAGGAAATCCGATCGAATAAGATGAATCAACTGTCCGGAATTCATCTCCGGAATCAAAACCTTCTTGTATCGTCGGAGGACTTCGCCGACGTTTTCGGGCATTGGGAACAAATGTCGCAGTTGTGCACACGCCACGCGGTGACCTTTGGCGTTTGCACGCTCCACGGCTGACAGGTTTGCACCGTAGGTGCTGCCCCACCCGAGCACCAACAGATCGGCGTCCGCAGAACCCTCAACTTTGAGCGGCGCGATGTCTCTAGCGATTCCGGCGATCTTGGCTGCCCGAAGGTTAATCATGAATTCATGGTTGTTCGGGTCGTAGCATACGTTACCGGTGATGTTCTCTTTTTCGAGTCCGCCGATGCGATGCTCCAAGCCTTTCGTGCCCGGAATGGCCCACGGTCGCGAACGCCGATCATCGCGCTCGTACGGGTGGAATTCTCCACTGTCGGCGGCGGGATGCTTGACGTGCAAATCAGGAAGGTCGTCGACGCTGGGAATCAGCCACGGCTCTGCTCCGTTTGCCAGGTATCCGTCGCTGAGTAGCAGGACCGGCGTCATGTAGCGCGTGGCGATCCGGAAGGCTTCGACGCTCATGTCGAAACATTCGCTCGGCGTGGCTGGTGCGATCACGGGAATCGGACATTCCCCGCTTCGCCCGTATAGCGCCTGAAACAAGTCCGCTTGCTCGGTCTTGGTCGGCAAGCCCGTGCTGGGACCACCGCGTTGGACGTTGACCACCACCATCGGCAACTCGGTCATGACCGCCAGCCCCAGTGCCTCGGATTTCAACGCCAACCCCGGACCGCTTGTCCCGGTCGCTGCGAAAGCGCCGGCAAAAGCCGCTCCGATGCAAGCGGTCACCGCCGCGATCTCGTCTTCGGCCTGAAACGTCTTCACGCGATAGCTCGCGTGTCTCGAAAGCTCGTGAAGGATGTCGCTGGCGGGCGTAATCGGATACGTGCCATAAAACAGCGTCTTGTCCGCTCGGCGGGCTGCGGCGATCAGCCCCAACGCGACGGCTTCGTTCCCGGTGACCTTGCGATAGGTTCCAGGAGGAATCTCCGCCCGCGCGACTTCATAACGCGTCGTAAAGATCTCGGTGGTTTCGCCGTAGTAGTAGCCGGCTTTCAAGGCCTTGACGTTCGCCTCGGCCACTTCGGGAATCTTCTTGAACTTGGCCTGAATCCACTCGACGGTCGGTTCGATGGGGCGATCGTGCATCCAATAGATCAGCCCCAGGGCGAACAGGTTCTTCGTTCGCAGGAGCGCCTTGGTGCCAAGCCCGGTGTCTTTGGCAGCTTCGGTCGTCAGCTTGTCGATCGGGATCTCGAACACCCGGTAGTCGCTCAGTTGCCCGTTTTCCAACGGATCCTCGTCGTACCCGGCCTTCTCCAGATTCGTTTTCTTGAAGGCGTCGCGGTTCACAATCACGATGCCCCCGGAAACGAGGTCCGCGAGGTTGACCTTGAGCGCAGCGGGATTCATCGCCACCAGCACGTCACATCCGTCACCGGGCGTGTGAATCCTCTGGTGGCTGAAGTTCAACTGATAGCCACTCACCCCTGCCAGGGAACCAGCCGGCGCGCGTATTTCAGCCGGATAGTCCGGAAGCGTGCTGATGTCGTTTCCGACGATGGCACAGGTGTTGGTTAACTGCGTACCGGCCAATTGCATGCCGTCGCCGGAATCGCCTGCGAATCGAACCGTGATGCTTTCAAGCTGTTCAACCGCAACTTTTCTACCGGTTTCGGTTACCGAAGGTGCGCCCATCGTAAAAGATGCTCCTGATCAATCAGACCTCGAGGAATGAACCGTGCGTTGGGTATTCGTATAGTGATTAGCTACCTTCACGCTCGGTCGCGATTGCGGCGGGATCGGGCGGCAGGTTATACACCGCCTCGGGAAAATGCTCGACGAGGTATTGGACGATCCGCTTGACCGATACCACGCCCACCAAACTGCCGTCACCATCAACCACAGGCATGTGCCGATAGCCGCCGACGTGCATTCGGCGAATCACCTCGGCCACCGTGTCAGACGTTTTCAGGAGGTCCGGATCGGCGGTCATCACCGTCGACACCGGTTCGTTCAGCGCAACCCCGTCAACCAGCACGCGCTTCAACACGTCGCGCTCGGTAAAGACCCCCCGAAGCTTCGTGTCCTCCTCAACGGTGACGCAACCGACACGCGATTCTCGCATAAGCGCAATCGCCTCACCGATGGATTGCCCCGGGAGGACGCTCGTTTGCGAGCCGATCTCCAAGTCTCGCACCTGATCCTGCGACAAGCTGTCTTGAAGCATCACCGACATCGCTCCCAAGTCCCTCTCACGGGCAACAGAGCTTATGCTTCTCGGTCCCAGAATACAAGTCCCTTTCCCAATCATTGCCACATTATCGACTATTTGTCTTCGCGCGGTCATCATAATGTCGCCTTGATTTACGCCTCGTTCTTCGCATGGGTTGTCTGGATCCGCGTCGTGAGGTCTTTCCGCGTCATGCGTCGCCGATCACGACTTGCCGACGGGCATCTATTCGTATACCTATTGCCCCCGAACCAGACGACGGCTACGGAACGATCATGATCGCTCTTCAAATGCTCGCCGCCAGCCACGATGAGATCACCGCGTCGGGCGCTTTGCTTGCGTTGATCCTCCTGGCGGCTGTTCTGGGCGGGCTTGGCGCGCGTACCATCCGCGTGCCCAAAGTCGTCGGATTCCTCGTCGCAGGCGTTGTTTTGCGGGTTTTCGTCGTACAGGCGATCGGCAACTCCGAAGTCGGTGAGCACGCCGTCGTCATCGCTGCCAACACTCTTCAGCCCGTCAAGATGCTCGCCTTGGGGCTGATACTGTTCAGCATCGGCGGAGTTTTCGAGCGCAATCACCTCAGAATCGTCGGTCCCAAGGTCTTTCGTACCAGTCTTTCGGAGGTCAGCGGGGTCTTTCTGCTGGTGGGTGGCGGGTGTGCGCTCGCTTCGCTCGTGGGCGGTGACGTGACACTGCCGCAAGCACTCTCGTCCGGCATGGTCCTCGGCACGCTGGCGATTGCGACCGCTCCTGCTGCGACCGTTCTGGTGATGCGAGAATACGAATCCAAAGGTTCGGTCAGCGACGCCATCCAATCGCTCACCGCGCTCAACAACGTGACCTGCATCGTCCTGTTCAACGTCGTGTTCATTCTCCTCGCAACCGTCGGGACGATCGCGACGGCTGGCGAAGGAAGTGCCCACCTTTGGTTTGGATTGTTCACGACAACCGTCGGGAGCGTGGCACTGGGGACGCTGGTTGGATTCGTGCTCAGCGTCCTGTATGCCAAAGTCTCAACGGCTGAGTTCACGCTGATTCTGCTGGGCACCATGATCGCGCTGGGGCAAGGCGCTGTGTTCCTCGCCGCCAGCGTCCATCTCTCCTACAGCTTTCTTCTGGCCTGCCTCGCGGCTGGCGCGGTTTTTGCCAACATTGCGGTCGATCAGGACCGCCTGCACGAATCTCTCCGTGGCCTGACCGGACCCATCTTCGCGGCGTTTTTCGTATTGGCCGGCTACGAACTCCATTTGTCCGACCTGGGCGATTTCGGGATCGTGGGGGCTGCTTACGTCGTCTTTCGCGTGCTCGGCAAGGTCGTCGGCGGTTACGTGGGCACGCGCTGGTCGGATTCCGGCGGCGAGATTCCGCCGTACATCGGTCTGGGCTTGCTTTGTCAGGCGGGCGTCGCCATTGGGCTGGTCGATTTTCTACAAGCGGCGTGGGGCGCGATGTCTGGTGATGGATTTGTCACCGATCCTGTTGCCGTCAAACTCAAGACGATTGTCGTCGGGTCGATCGTCCTGTTTGAGCTCGCCGGCCCGCTTGTGCTCAAGACGACCGTCGTTCGCAGCGGGGAAGTCAAAGCGATTACCCTGTTGCGCAGACACCGGACCGAGACCCAAACCAGCCGGTCGGTCACGCGCCTCGCGTGGGACGCCCTCCTGCGAGCCGTCGGCGTGCGGAGCGGGGGCGACGATTCGTCCGAAGTCATCCAAGTCCGTCACCTGATGCGCTCCAACATCAAATTCATTCCGCCGTCCGCCAAGCTGGATCAGGTCTTGCGCTATGTCGAAACCAGCAGATACAACGATTTTCCGGTTGCCGACGACGAGGGCATGTTCGTCGGCATGGTTCATTTCTCCGAGTTGCGCAAGATCATCTACGATCCGACGCTGCGAGAACTTGTGACAGCCATTGACCTCGCCGACCCGGAAAGCCATCTGATCCCGCAAGACATGTCCCTCGAAGCACTTCTCGACGCCTTCCGCGACGCCGACACCGGCCTGCTGCCTGTTGTGGATGCTGCGGGCAGCCGAAAAATCATCGGCGTCGTCGAGCAGCGCGACCTCCTTCGGGCCCTCCACAAGGGCGACGACGCGGACGATGAAGGCCACTGACGCACGGGCCAACGCAGCCGTGAGAGTTCCAATCGCGACCCTGCACTCTTGTTTTGCCGCCGAACGCCGTGAATTGACCTTCAATATGGAAACATTAAGCTTTTCAAAGGGGTTGGTTCCGATAGACTTTTAGTCGACAACGTGTGATCGATCCTTTGAAAAGGAGTTCCAACGATGAGCGCAATTACGGACATTCTGGGTGATGGCGGGGAAAAGCTGTTGTCGTACAAGGCCAAAGGAATCGACAGGGACATGCTGCACTTGCCCGGTCCCGATTTCGTTGATCGCATCATGGCGTGTACGAATCGTTCCAATACGGTGTTGCGGAACTTCCAGGCGATCCTGAGTCATGGCCGACTTGGCGGCACGGGCTACGTTTCGATCTTGCCGGTGGATCAGGGGATCGAGCACACAGCCGGCGCGTCCTTCGCGCCCAACCCGCTGTATTTCGATCCGGAGAACATAGTCAAGCTCGCCATCGAAGGAGGCTGCAATGCGGTCGCTTCGACGTTTGGCGTTCTCGGGGCGGTCTCGCGCAAGTACGCCCACAAGATTCCATTCCTCGTCAAGATCAATCACAACGAGCTGCTCACTTATCCGACCTCGTACGACCAGATCATGTTCGGCCGGGTGGAGCAGGCCCACGACATGGGAGCCGCCGCGGTCGGCGCGACGATCTACTTCGGGTCAGACGAGTCTGACCGTCAGATTCAAGAAGTGGCGGAGGCGTTCGAGTTGGCCCACGACCTGGGCATGGTCACGTTTCTCTGGTGTTACCTGCGTAACAGCGCGTTCAAGAAGGACGGCGTCGATTATCACACGGCGGCGGACCTGACCAGCCAGGCCAATCATCTGGGCGTGACGATTCAAGCCGACATCATCAAGCAGAAGCAGGCGGAGAACAACGGCGGCTTCAAGGCCATCAACTTTGCCAAGACGAGCAATCTCGTTTACGACAAGCTCACGACCGATCACCCCATCGAGTTGACGCGCTATCAGGTGGCCGGCTGTTACATGGGTCGGGCGGGTTTGATCAACTCCGGTGGTGCTTCGGGCAAGGACGACTTCGCCGATGCGTGTCGAACTGCGGTGGTCAACAAGCGGGCTGGTGGCATGGGGCTGATCTCCGGTCGAAAAGCGTTTCAACGACCTATGAGAGAGGGCGTGAAACTTCTGAATTTGATTCAGGACGTTTACTTGGACGAATCAATCACGATCGCCTAGTGCTGCGTCGTCCTGCGGGCCAGGGCGCCGAGTCGGCGTTTGTGAAGTGATCGGCGTTGAGGTGGGGGGGGATCATGCGTGTTGCACGGTATGGCCTGCGGGCCATGGTGGTGCTGGCGTTCGCGATCGCGGGGACGGCGGTGGCGGGCGGCGGCCTCTTGACGACGGAGTTGGTCGCGTCGGGGTTTGCCTCGCCGCTATTTGTGACGCACGCTCCGGGAGATTTTGCGCGAATCTTCGTGGTCGAAAGAGCTGGTAGAATCAAGGTTGTCGACCTAAAGACTGCCAGCGCGAGGGTTTTTCTGGACATACGCAGCAGTGTCGGGACCATTGGCGAAAGAGGCCTGCTCGGGCTCGCCTTTCACCCGAACTATGCTGAGAACGGCTTCTTCTACGTCAACTACACCACTCCCGGGACGCCCTTCGAGACGAGAATCTCTCGGTTTTCGGTCAGCGGCGATCCGAAGACGTCCAACGTCGCACTGCCGGCGAGCGAATCGATTCTCCTGACGTACGCACAGCCGTTCGTCAACCACAACGGTGGCTGGATCGGCTTCGGTTCCAACGATGGGTATCTCTACATTGCGTCGGGTGACGGCGGCGGGGCGTTCGATCAGGGCAACCGCGCGCAGGACATCACCGATCAAAGGCTTGGCAAGATTCTGCGGATCGATGTGGATTCAGCCAGCCCGTTTGCCATTCCGCCCGACAACCCGTTCGTTGGTGTCGAAGGGGATGACGAGATATGGGCGTACGGGCTGCGAAATCCTTGGCGGTGCGCCTTCGATGCCGTGACAGGCGATTTTTACATTGCTGATGTTGGCCAGGCGCTATGGGAGGAGATTGACGTTCAGCTTGGGACGAGCAGCGGCGGGGAAAACTACGGCTGGCGGCGAATGGAGGGAAACCACTGTTTCAACCCGCCGACGAACTGTCAGACGCCGTCCCTGATTCTCCCGGTCTTCGAATACGATCACTCCGACGGAAAGCAGTCGATTACCGGGGGCGAGGTCTATCGTGGTTGCGCGATTCCCGAACTGAGCGGGAAGTACTTCTTTGCCGATTGGGGATCGAATCAGATTTGGAGCATCAGGGGACCGACCGGCGTCGGTGTGAAAGAATGGACAGCCGAACTGACCCCACCGGGCGGGTTGTCGATCCAGACCATCGTGTCATTCGGTGTCGACGCATACGGCGAACTTTATCTGTGCGACCTTTTGGGTGGCGAGATCTTCAAGATCGTCCCAAGAAGGTCTGTTCTGGCTGACTGCAACGGGAACGGTGTTGAAGACGCCTGCGATACGCGTGACGGCACGGCGGCGGACATCGACGGCAACGACGTTCCGGACCTGTGTCAGTGTGTTCAGATTCTCGACACCGACATCAACAATGACGGCGATGTCGATCTGGCGGACCTGTTTTGCATTCTTGACGCGTTTTCGGGAAAGTTTCCCCAGTGCACCCCCGCAGCCGTTGACGTGCTGCCTTGCCCGGGTGGCAACGGCGTTATCAATCTGTACGATCTCCTTGCAGTGCTCAAGAGGCTGCGCGGGCGATTGGAATGTTGCGGTTGACGACGTGCAACTGTCTCTCGTGTCTGGTTCGCTACTCGCGTGTCCGCCCGATTGCAATCAGACTGCAAAACGCGACCCGACGTTGCATGCGAATCTAGATTACTGATCCGTCCCTGTTGTCATTTGAGGCATTGATGGGTTGCAGTGGGGGAAGCGAGCACGGTAAAATCAGGCGATGTTATCGGCGTGCACGAGCACGGAGCCGGGCAATTCCTTGACACGGACAGGGGCAATCCTTAGGGTTGGTCAAGGGGTATGCGATTGGCGTCCGAGCGAAACGTGAGGTTTTGACGTGCGTTTCGCATCGCGTCTGTCCGAGGTTTGCGGGGTCGTAGGCACGAGGCTTCCTGAGAATCGAGTGTAGGAGTCGCCGATCGAGCGCGTGGTGGCGCATGCTCGGCGATGTTGGCGCGCGAAGCGCCATGATTCTCACGCTTTGCGCAGTTGCGAGGGAATGTGATGAAGCTACCGCCGCGAGTGTATGCTCTTGTCGGGCTGATTGTGTGCGCGTCTTGTTCGTTATCATTTGGGCAGATTCGGCTGATGATCATCCCACAGGGCGAGGATCCGGCCAACTTTCCGTCCGGTACGACGGTGATTGAAGCGCTTCCTGGCGATCAGGTTTGCGTTGAGTTCTGGGCCACTGGGGGGCCTGACGATGTTTTTGGACTGCAACTGATCATTGAAGATGCAGTGGGTGGCGACAGCGGAACCGTAACGATCGACTGCCCGTCGATTGCCATCGACTTGACGCATCCGAGGTACATTGGCATCACGGATTTGCCGCTTGCAAATTCGGATTTTTGCCCGATCCGCGCCAACTTCATTTTCGCGCACTTGTCTGTCAATGCCTTCGTCCCGATCCCCACAGCCGGCGTGTACTTGGCGCAGCTATGTTACAACGTGTCCATCGACGCTCGCGGACGGTTCGTCAGTAGCTGGGTGGGGCCTGGCGTGCGAACGAACTTTCTCGCGCCGGGCACGGGGGAGATCATCCCCGGCATCGTGTATGACAACGTCGTGATCGACGCGTGCGATCCGTCGGAGTGTCCGGACGGGGGCGCTTGCACCTCCGGCGCTTGCGATGCCGGTGCTTGCGTGCAGGTGCCCAACACCTACGGCGACGTGGATCACAACGGCGCGGTTAATCTTTTCGACCTGATCTGCGTGTTGAAGGGCATCAGCGGGCAGTTCGACCGTTGCACGTTGGAAGCGGTAGATATCAACCCGTGTACGCCGAACGGCGTCGTCGACATCCGAGACTTGATCGCCGTTCTCGACGCTTTTTCCGGCGCTGACCCTTGCTGCGGCATGCCGTAGCACTCGGGACGTAACGGCGACGGTCGACCCGGGGCGACTCTTCTGACGTCCGATCATCTGCTATTCCTGGCGCATTCTGTTTCGTACGTTCGTCGTCACCCTGCGCCCACTGTCGCGGTCCTCGCGATGTACGGGGAAATCAGTATCATCTCGTCAGGCTGCCCGACACGGGGCTGACCGCATGCCACCTGCGATGGTGAGTCGGCATAGCCGTTGGATGAGGTTTGATTGATGGCACTATTGGTTACCGTCGTCGTTGCGGACAATGTCGAAGAAATGCGTCGCATGGCATCTCGCGCGCTCGAGCGCGGCAGCGACGCGGTGGAATTGCGTCTCGATGCGCTCAATTGCTCGGTCCAGGAGATGACGAACATCGCGTCGGACATTCCGTCCGGGCGATGGATCGCGACCTGTCGATCGTCGGCTGAAGGTGGGTTTTATCAAGACCGCATCGAGCACGCCGTCGAACGGCTTCTAGCCGCGGGGCCTGCGGGTGAGGGCTTCATTGATATCGAATATGCACACTGGTCGCTACGCGGCGGCTCGCCTCTTGCCAGGCAGCGTCTCGCGGAGCAGTCGACCGGTGTGGGGCATTCACACAGCCTGATCTTGTCTCACCACGATCTTGGTAGCAAGCCGGCCAACTTGGCAAGCATCGTCGGTGAGATGTGCCAAGTGGAGGAAGCGGCGGTTGTGAAAGTCGCTTGGCCTGCGGAGAGTATATTCTGCAATTTCGACGCGTTCGATCTCATCCGAGATTCGTCGAAAGAGATGATCGCGGTGTGCATGGGTGAGGCGGGGTTGATGTCTCGGGTGCTGGCGGGCAAGGTCGGGGCGTTCGCATCGTTCTGTGCGTCGGAAGCGGGCGCAGAATCCGCCCCCGGCCAACTCACTCTGGACCAAATGCATCGTTGTTATCGATTTGACAAGATCACGACGTCCACCGACGTGTACGGCGTGGTCGGTTCGCCCGTTGGGCATTCTCTCGGGCCGACGGTGTTCAACGAGCTGTTCGCTTCCAGCGGCATTGACGGGGTCTACCTTCCGTTGCTGGTCGAGCCGACCTACGAAGCGTTCGCAGCGTTCATAGACAAGTGCATCGAGTGTGATTGGTTGGACGTTCGTGGTCTAAGCGTCACGTTGCCGCACAAGGTGCACGCGTTGCGATACCTGGGTGATCGCGTCGATCCTCCGGCGGACCTGCTGGGAGCGGTGAACACAATCCGATTCGAAGATGGAGAGGTGTGGGGTTGCAACACCGATTGCGACGCGGCTGTCGATGCCGTGACGACGGGCATGGAGTGCACAGATGAGGACCTTGAGGGCTTGCCGGTGGACGTGCTTGGTGCGGGCGGGGCAAGCCGGGCGATCGTCGCGGGCTTGATGGACTGCGGCTGCCAGGTGTCGGTGTACAACCGGTCGCCCGAGCGGGCCCAATCTCTTGCGAACGATTTAGGCTGTGCGGTCAAACCGTGGGAAGATCGTGTGAATGCTGAGGGAAAGCTGTTGATCAACTGCACCAGCGTGGGCATGTCTCCCGAGCACGACGCATCTCCCATGCCGATCGATTCGCTCCGTAACGATACCGTCGTGTTCGACGCTGTGTATCGACCTCAAGTCACCCGTCTCTTGCGAGACGCGCAGGACGTTGGCTGTCGGACCATTGACGGCGTTAACATGTTCATCAACCAGGCTGCGATGCAATTCGAGTATTGGACGTGGCAGTCGGTCGATCGCCGTCGATTGGACAACATTGTCGACGACGCGCTCGGCGAGCCGACCGAAGTGTGATCCATGTCCAAGATCGCGACGAAGCACGTAGCGCTCATAGGTTATCGTGGAAGCGGCAAGACGACCGTGGGCGCGCTCTTGGCGATCAAACTCGGCCGCCCATTTGTTGACACCGATGCGCTGGTGGTTGAGGCGGCAGGTCGATCCATCGCGGAGATCTTCGCGAGCGAGGGGGAGCGCGCGTTCAGGCAGCGTGAGCAGTCCGCGATTGACCGAGCGGTGAATCAGCCGCCGGCGGTGATCAGTGTCGGCGGCGGGGCGGTCGCGGTGGACGGCAACATGCAACGCCTGAAGGCGAACGCGACGATCGTTTGGCTGACGGGGCAGGCGGAGGAGTTGTGGTCTCGAATGGCGGCTGACCCCGAGTCGCGGCGAACGCGCCCCGACCTGACGGCACGCGGCGGTCTGGAAGAAGTTCGATTGATGTTGGCCACCCGGGCCCCGCTGTACGAGCGTTGGGCTGATCTTCGCGTCGAGACCGGCGACCTGACGCCCGGCGAAGTCGCCGATGCGATTGATGTTCGCCTGTGATTACCCGGCGGCAGGAAGATCGTTTGTTGAGCTGTCGACGTGTGCGTCCAGCGGAGACTCGAATCCGCATCGGCTGCAGATTTCCGTGACGATCCTTCGGAAATCCCGAAGCACGTAATGGTCAAGTCGCACGGTTTTCTCCTTGTTGCCCGCGGTGTACACGACGTCGACGATGCCCTTCTTTTGAAAAAGAGCGGTGTCGAGGCGTTTCATATGCTCGAACGGAATCAGCGGCTTGCCGCGAAGCCGCAGCCCTTGCTGATCGAGGACCGCTTTCGTGGTTGCCACGCGAACGAGTTGAATCAACATGATGGCGACCAGTGGCATCATGCCGTAACCGAAGATGAGTTGGATGGCCAATTCGATTTCGTCGCGGACCCCCTCTTTGAACGAGATTGAATCGACCACGTCTCCGTTGAGCGTGACGTCGATCACACCGGCCGGCCCGAAATAGACGTAGCGCGTCTCACCCGCCTCGGTCTTTTGCCAAGCCGGTTGCCCCAGTTGTTGGATGATGTCCTCGCCGGTCATTCGATCGGGTGTGATTCGCTTGTCTTCAAGCTCGGCGGCCAATCGCTTGGCGATATCCGACGTGACGGCAGGGTCGATCGTCGGAAGGGGCGTCGGAATGGGGTCCAGCGCTTCGACGGCGTCGGTGAGGTTTTCGGCCGGCCAGGTGATGTATCCGTCGATCAGAAACCAGCCGCTGAAGACCGCCAACATCGCCGTCATCGCCATCGTACGCAGCAAACGCTCGGTTGTGGTCGGAGAGACGATCTCGACGGGTTCTGTGGGTGCTTGGCCTGCGGTCATGATTGTACGCGTCAGCAGTCTGCGTTGTGGCATCACGTTCAGCGCGACGCAGTGTCGATCCGGCGATTCATCTTATCGACCAAACGCCTGCCGAGCACAAGGGGCGTTGCGCTCGCCAAGCGTTGGGTTTTGAACGGTCGCCGTCTTGCCACAATGGGCAGCCTTGACGATAATCCAAAAATGCAACGGGCGGTGCGATGCCACCGTTCGGGCAGTCCACCGAGGAAGATCATGGGCATGGATTTTGGCACGATTTGCGACGATTTCTACCAGAGTTGCCGACTGTTTCTCAAACTCGATATGACCATGGAGCGGGAAACGGTCCTTCATTTCTTCGACCGCGTTCGGAAGGATTTTCCTCAGATGCAGCGATTCCGTCGGCGTGATGACGGGTGCTTGATTCTTGAGGAAGAGCCCGGACCGCGCGTGTCGAGACGATGGATCAGGCTCGAGCCGTCCAGCCTGCGGTTTGGTCATTTCGGGCCTCCCGACGCCCAAGCGGTGCGCAAGCTTGCAAGCGTCATTCTCGAACACGCTCCGTACCATCTGACCTTCAGCGAGTTGGACTACGATCACTTCGAGGTGATCTACGGGTTCGACCTCGAGTACCGTGGCAACCACGACCAGTTGGTGGCGGAAACGCTGTGGTCCGAGCATCCGCTGGGTCAGTTCGTCCTTGCCGACGACGCCAGCCACACCATCGACGCCCAACCGTACTTCGGAATCGCGCTCAACGCTGAATGCGACCTTCAAGCCTACATCGAGACCAAGTCGCGGACGAGCACCTACGAAGTACGTACCGGAGAGTATGAGTTGCAACCGCTCAGCGTTTTCTTGACCATGAGGAAATACTGGACAGTCGGTCAGGATTCCAACCTGCTGGACCTCGCGAACGACATGTTCGATCGTGCCGACGCGATGGCAGCGGAAAAAGTGGTCCCCCTGCTCGTCAATCCGCTAGCCCAGGCGATCGCGAGCCGGCTGTGAATGCCCGCGCTGGTCAACCGGGCTGTCCTGCTCGTGCAACGTCGCGCGTGGTTCTTGGTGTGTGCCACTGCTCTCGAGCAGTGCGCGTACTCCACCACGGCCCCCTTGGGCACTGCTCGAGAGCAGTGGCACACGAGATGGTGTTGCAAGCGACCACATACATGTCCGGTGCAGCCCCGATAGCCCCATGATCTCGTCTCCGACACACGCTGATATTCAGACCCGACTCATCGTCGGATTCGAAATCCACGTTCAGCTTGCGACGCGTACCAAGCTGTTCTGCGGCTGCGAAGTTGCGTACGGTCAAACGCCCAACACGCGACTTTGCCCGGTGTGTCTCGGGCTGCCCGGAGCCCTTCCTGTGATCAACCGGCGGGCGTTTGAACTGTCCGTCGTGACCGCGCTGGCGCTGAACTGCCGCATCGCGAGCAGTACGAAGTGGGACCGCAAGAGCTACTACTATCCCGACCTACCGAAAAATTATCAGATCAGTCAGTACGACCTGCCGCTGTCTTCCGACGGCGCGTTCGAGATCATCGTTGACGGTTCACCGCGTCGGATCGGCATCATCCGCGCCCATCTGGAGGAAGACGCCGGCAAGAACGTCCACGACGTCGCGGGTTGCAGTCTGGTGGATTTGAATCGAGCGGGCACGCCGCTTCTGGAGATCGTCACCAAACCGGACATCACCTCCGCAGAAGAGGCGGGCGTGTTTTGCACCGAGTTGCACAAGCTCGTCACGTATCTGGGCGTGTCGCAGGGCGACATGCAGCACGGGCAAATGCGTTTCGAGCCCAACGTCAACGTAGCCATCACGGCTGGTGACAACGAGGTTCGCACGCCGATATCGGAAATCAAAAACCTGAACAGCTTTCGATCGGTGCGGTCAGCCATCGACTTCGAATACCGTCGGCAGGTGCAGGATTGGTTGAACGATCCCGGCTATGTCATCGGGGATCGGCCTAATGAAAACCGCGGCTGGGACGATGACCGAGAGGTGACCGTCTTTCAGCGTGGCAAGGAGCAGGCCCACGACTACCGGTATTTCCCCGAACCTGATCTCGCCCCCGTCACCGTCGACGCAACGTGGCTTGACGAATTGCGATCTTGCCTGCCGGAACTGCCCACGGCGAGGCGGGCGCGGTTGATGGCTGACAATGGATTGTCCGATGACGACGTCGGCATCATCGTGGCGGACCGCGCGTCGGCCGACCTGTTTGAGCAAGCCCTTTCGCTGGGCGCGCCTGCCGCCATGCTGGCGAAACAGTTCGTCAACGTCTGGAGCAAGATGGCCAAGGATCGTGACGTACACGTGTCGGCCCTCGGGGTCGAGGCTGAGCGAATGTCGGAACTGGCGATCATGGTGTCTCAAGACAAGCTCAGCGCGACCGCTGCGAGTCAGGTCGCGGCGCGCATGGTCGACTCGACCCAATCGGCGGCTGCTGTGGCTGACGAATTGGGATTGCTCGCCGTGTTGGACGCCGATCAGACCCGCGCGTGGATTGACGAGGCGTTTTTCGCCAACGCCAAGGCCGTCGCCGATGCCCTTTCCAACCCGAAGAAGGCGAAGGCTGCGTGCGGTTTTCTTCGTGGACAGGTGATGAAGGCGTCCGGAGGCAAAGCGAACCCCAAGCTGGTCGGCGAATTGATCGAAGCCCGTCTCGCGGAGTTGGGCAAAGCGTAGGTTTTCATCGCGGGCTCGACAGTTTCGACCGGACAGATGAGAATATGGGCGAATGGTTGTCCCCGCCTGATCTGTCGGGCGAGCGGCGGTGCGTTGTGGTGTCTGGCGATGAAACTGTTAATACTCCTGACGGCAGTGATGACATTGATAGGTTTTGGAAGTTGCGCGCCGTCCGAGCCCAACAAGCTCGACAAACTGGGGTCGGTCGACGTGTCGGTGAAAGACCTGACCGTCAGCGCATGGATCGCAGACGCCGACGACGAACGCGAGAAGGGGTTGATGTTTGTGACCGCCGAGGAGCTCGCGCCGCTGTCCGACGGCCGCGAGCGGGGAATGTTGTTCGTGTTCAACCGCGACGAAACCGGCGGATTCTGGATGCGTAACACCATCATCGATCTCGACATCGCGTTCATCCGGTCAGACGGTCAGATCGTTCAAACGTTCACGATGGCCGCCTTGGACGAAAGCTCCTACGCGCCCAAAGCACCCTACCGATATGCCCTCGAGGTCAATGCCGGCGTGTACGCCCGATTTGGCATCAAAGAGGGCGACGTGGTTCAGATTCCCGACTCGCTTCTAAAGCGCTCCCGATAAGCAACCGACGCACATGCGTGGACCGTCAGCGCGTCTGATGACGCCGACAGTTCCGATAACCTGAGTCGTTGGTGCGCTGCGGTATTGAAAGGTTGGGAAACTCGATGCACGTGTTGCTCGTTGGAGCCCCGGAAACGCTGCCCGAAGGGATCGGGTCTTGTCTGGCGAACGCCGGCTGGGATGTCGCGATCGCCCCCGATGTGGATACGGCTTCCGAAAGAGCCAAATGCGAGCAGCTCGACGCCGTCGTGGTCGCAGGCCCATCGCAGCAGTCTCCTCAGTACCGCACGTTTCTTCGTTCGGTGGACGCACGCCGAATTGCCGCGTTGGTTGTTGGGGGAGACTCCGGTGATGACGCGGACGGATCGTTGATCGATCTCGCCGGCGCCGACGTCTCGAAGGAAGAGATCACACGTCGCCTCGCAACGCTGACTCGATTCCAATCCCATTTGCGACGCATGGAAGACGAAGTCAACAACATGCAGCGCCTCGGCAAGCGCCTGAACCAGCATTTTCGCGAGATCGACGACGAGCTGCGGCTTGCTTCAAGATTGCAACGCGATTTTCTCCCGCGCGACGTCGACACCATCGGGCCACTCCGTTTCGGCACGGTGTATCGGCCGGCGTCGTGGGTGTCGGGCGACATGTTTGACATTCAGCGCATCGACGAATCGCACGTCGCGGTCTACCTTGCCGACGCCGTCGGCCACGGTCTGGCGGCGGGTCTGCTCACCATGTACGTCAAACGCGCGGTGGTGACCAAACGCATCAAGGGCTCCCAATACCAAATCCTGCAGCCGGGTGAAACCCTGCAAATACTCAACGACGCACTGTGCGAGCACGCCCTTCCCAACTGCCAGTTCGTGACGGTGGTCTACTGCGTGATCAACACCGAGACGCTGACGATGCAGTACGCTCGCGGCGGACATCCCTACCCACTACTGATCCCCAGGGCAGGGCAAGCGTCTGAGCTGAAATCTCCCGGTGGGTTGATGGGGCTGTTCCCGGGATTCGAGTGTACAACCGGCGAGGTCCAACTCTCGCCCGGCGACAAGATCATTCTGTACACCGATGGCATGGAGGCTGCCTTCGATCAGGTCGCCGCCGAAAACGGTCAACGTTTCGCCGGTCATCGCGGCGTTTTGGAATCCTTGAGCGCGTACTCCGCGACCGACATGGCGGCCCGCCTCGGCGAACGCCTCGACAACGAGCACGGTTCGTTGTTGCCAGCCGACGACGTCACGATGGTGGCGGTCGACATCGGCGAACCGGGTCCGTGTGCCCGATCGGACGCCGGCGGATCAGACGGTCCCAACGTCGATCACGCCATCTGACCACCGATTCACACCTGTCGAGCCCCGCCCGGGGGCTCCCTCTTGGAAAGCCTGTAGGAATCGCCTATCTCCACCGAAGCCGCGACTGTGCAGGAGCGGGTTTAACTGCCAACGCGAACGCTTGCTCACGCGCGCTGCTCTGAACGGCATGGACCCCCCAACGATTCAAAACGAGGGTGATGCCCGCTATCCCCGATTTTCCGCCGCTGAACGGGGGTTGCGAGCCGCGGATGGGTAGGTATAATACTTGGCTCGATATATTTGGCACGTTGGCAAGGATACGCGTCACCATGAAGAAAGACATTCATCCCGATTACGTCGATGCAACGGTCCGGTGCGGCTGCGGCAGCACGTTTCAGACTCGCAGCACGAAGGCTGAGATCGTCGTCGAGATTTGCTCGCAGTGTCATCCGTTCTTTACCGGTACGCAGAAGTTCGTCGATGCCCAAGGTCGCGTGCAGCGGTTCCAGGACAAATTCGGCGGCAACTATTTCGTGAAGCCGGACAAGAAGAAGACGCCGTCTCAGAAAACGCGTCGGTAGCACCCTTGATGTTCGAATGACCACGTCCGCGCAGGCTTTGGAGCGTGCGCGGTGGACGTGGTTTTTCATTGCGCGGGAAGCACGTTCGGGTTACTCCCCAGATTGTGCCGGGCGAAATCACCATGACCGAAACCGTCGACGATCGTCTGATCGCAAGACTCCAGCAGTTGGCTGACCGGATGGACCAACTCAACGAATCGCTGGCCGATCCTGCGGTCGCGTCCGATCCGAGAAAGAGCATCGAGATTGCCAAGGATATGGGCAAGCTCCGCCGCTTGGTTGATCCGTACCGGGAGTTCTGCACGATCAGAAGCCAGCTCGAAGAGGCTCGGTCTGTGTCGGAGGACGATACGGAAGACGCTGAAATGCGGGCGATGGCGCGCGAAGAAATCGCCGAGCTTGCGAAGCAGTACGATGCCCGACTTGACGGCTTGAAAGAGCGCGTGGTCACGAGCGAGGAGGCTGGCTTCTCGTCCATGATTCTCGAGATTCGCGCGGGCACGGGGGGCAACGAAGCGGCCTTGCTCGTGCGCGATCTGTACGAGATGTACCTGCGCTATTGCGAGCGGAAGGGCTTCAAGATCGACGTGATCGACCAATCCGGTTCCGATCTTGGCGGCTTCAAGGAAATCATTCTCAACATCAAGGGCGGCGGCGTTTACAGCGATCTGTGCTACGAAAGCGGCGGACATCGCGTCCAGCGCGTGCCCGAGACCGAATCACAAGGCCGAGTACACACCTCCGCCGTGACGGTGGCTGCCTTGCCCGAGCCGGAAGAAATTGACGTTCAAATCAACTGGGACTCGGATACAGAGGAGTTTGTGTCGCGGGCGGGCGGGCCGGGAGGGCAGAACGTCAACAAGGTGTCGTCCGCGATTCGGCTAGTTCACAAGGAGACGGGCATCACGGTCTCGATGCGCGACGAAAAGTCGCAGCACAAGAACCGCGCCAAGGCTCGCCGTCTCATGACCGCCCGCGTGTTCAATTTCCATCAGAATGCGGCTGATTCGCAGCGATCCGAAGCCCGTCGCAAGATGATCGGCAGCGGCGATCGGTCGCAGCGCATTCGCACGTACAACTTTTCGCAGAATCGATGCAGCGACCATCGCATCAATCTGGATCTCTACTCCCTCGACAAGATCATGCAGGGCGACCTCGACCAACTCATCACCGCGCTCAAGACACACGACAAGCAGGAGCGCCTGAAACTGCTCTGACAGCACCGAAGCACACTCCCCCGGTCGTTAGGACGCTCGCATCCCGCCTCACTGACCATCGCCCGGAGT
>CAYQFV010000008.1:29584-38512 GCA_964416845.1 uncultured Phycisphaeraceae bacterium
CGGCGAAAATGTCGATGACAAACTCGTCATTATCGGACACTTCGTCCGGCGGCGTCAGCCGGTTACTTCACCCCGGCCCTCCGCATGCCGATGTAGACGAAGCAACGGCTCCCAGATCGGACGAGTGTGCGTCGCGGGTGGGAGCATTAAATCCACAAACGAGGGCGTCCCCCGCGCAGATATATGAAAACCACCATGTCAACGAAACCAAGCAAGTGGTCCATTGGCCTGTGCGCGGCATTTGTGTTGGCCGGCTGCAACACGCAACGATCGAACGAATCGACCGTTCTCGTTGTCCAGGACGCGTCGCGCCCGATGCTGACGTCATCGCGCGATCGGGAGATCACGCTGTTTGGCGGCCTGCCTCGCCGGGGCGAGGCGCCGTACGTCGGCCGGTCGCGCGGAGCGATGTTGCAACATTCGTTCACGCGAGAAGGTGCGGATTTCGACTGTCAGCTTGACAGCACAGGCCAGCGGTTCGTGTTCGCATCGACGCGTCACAGCGAGAACGCCGATCTGTACATGAAATCGGTGGACGGGACAGCCGTCACGCAGTTGACCGCTGATCCCAGTTCCGACATCCATCCCGCCCTCAGCCCGGACGACAAGATGGTCGCCTTTGCCAGCAACCGGTCCGGCAATTGGGACATTTGGATCATGAGCATCGACGGCCAACAGCCGATTCAGGTTACGCGTACACCTATGGATGAGGTTCATCCGAGTTGGTCGCCTGATGGCAAGCGGATCGTTTACAGCGCGCTTCCGCGAGCGAACGGGCAGTGGGAACTTTGGATCGCGCCCGCTGTTGCACACGCGCCGTCGACGTTCATCGGGTATGGCGTGTTCCCGCAGTGGTCGCCGGTCGATGATACGATTCTGTACCAGCGGTCGCGCGAACGCGGTACGCGGTGGTACAGCATTTGGACGCTCGCTCTTGTGGACGGCGAGCCGCGGTATCCCACGGAGGTCGCATCGTCGGCGGATTCGGCGATGATCTCGCCAGCGTGGAGTCGCGACGGCCAACGCATCGCGTTCACGACGGTCACTACGAAATCGCCGATGGATCCGGAATTCGGATCGACCTACGAAGTTTCCGATATTTGGGTTATCGATGCGGACGGCGGCTCGCGCATTCGACTGACCGATGGGCACTCGGCGAACTTCTCGCCGGCGTGGGCACCGGACGGACGCGTGTTCTTCACGAGCAGACGATCCGACTACGAGAACGTATGGAGCATCATGCCGTCGACCGGTGGTGGAACATCGACGTTTCCCATGGCAGGTGCGGCGACCCCGCGAGCGATGACGACGAGCGCTACGGCGGGCGGATCCTAAAAGCTGACGTTCCGCGGTTGGTCGTTAAGGACGGCTGCGTAATGGACGATGAATCGTGTGGGTTCAGTAGCCTGAAACGAGCACGGACGCTCGACCCATCTTGGATTGGGAGGGATCAGGGATGATCCGATACGGTACCTCCGGGTTGCCCACCCGGGTTTGCGGTGTTTGGGCAGTGGTCGCGGTGTTCGCTGTCGGCGGGTGTAGCCGGTGGCAGGTTGTTGATCCGGTCCGATTGCAGAACGCATCGCTCGGGCCGATGACCATCGCGGTTGCTCCGGCGCTCAACGTCAGTGGTTCGGCGGACTTGGACTCGAACCGAGTCGCCGACTTGATGGCGAGCGAACTGAGCTATGTGGACGGGATCACGGTGATCCCGGTGAATCGTGTGCTGGCTGTGCTGGCCGACCAGGGACGTGACGCAATCGAGTCCCCCGGCCATGCGTTGGAAGTCGCCAAGATTCTGGGTGCGGACGCGATTCTGGTTTTCGCAATTACGGAGTTCGATCCCTATGACCCTCCGGTGGCAGGAATCGCAGCCCAGTTGTACGGACGCCGCCGAACGGCACACTTTGCCGCCTTCGACCCGGTGTTGGAGTCTCGGATCGGCGCGCCGTCCGGATACGAATCTCGCGGTGCTCCCATGGGAGCGCTCGCTGAATTCGAGCAGGTTTTTGACGCGTCGCACGAGTGGGTGTCCGCGGAAGTCAAGCGATTTGCCCAGTCTCGGTCCGAAGCGAAAAGCCCCTTTGGGTGGCGGGTGTACCTCGCCAGCCAGCAGCGGTACCTTCGATTCTGCTGCCACGAGACGATACGGGCGCTGATGAGTTTTGCAGGTCCCAAGGATGGGGCTGCGGTTGCCGGTTAGTTTTCCGGCTCGGCATTGATGCCGGGAGTTTTGGACATGAAGCAAATGAGAACGCTGTCGTTGGTCAAAGGATCGGAGCGGTTTGTTTTTCGCTACAAAGCGGGAAACGAAGCGCAAGTCATCGACGCGTTCGCGTCGCTGGCGGCTGATCGCTCAAGTGCGTTCGATTGGTTCGATGCTGCCGTCCTGAGTTATCAGATGGGGCGGCGGTTAGAGATGGAACTCGATGAGGTTGCCAAGTAGGGCGATCACCGCGTAGCGGTTCGGTACAGCCCGGCGTATGTATCTCGTCTGACCCAAGACGAGAAGCCGAAGTTGTGTGTCGAACCCTTGATGAATGTTGTTCGGGGAATCGCCGAAGCATTGTGAACCGACGATGATCGAGAACCCTCTAATCACCGAGTTTCTCAACTACCTCAATTTTGAGCGGCACTTCTCGCCGCACACTGCCAAGTGCTACGGTGCAGACCTGACACAGTTCTGCACGTTCCTGGCGAGTGATGCGTCCGGCGGTAGCCCGAGTCCGTCGCCCCAATCACCGGGTACATTCGGCGCGACGACACCTTTCGCACCCGAACCGCCCACCGCGACTGCGGTGATGGTCACCACGGATCTCAAGCAGAAGCTCTTGAGCGTGACCGACGAAACCGTGCGCAGTTTTCTCGCGTTTCTCGGTCGACGGGACTACTCCAAGTCGACCACGGCCAGGAAGCTTGCGACCCTACGCAGCTTCTACAAATTCTGCGTTCGTCGGAACTACGTGCAGGCCAACCCGCTGGCTTCGATCCGAATGCCCAAGCAGGAAAAACGCCTGCCCAAGTTCCTCACGGTGGAGCAGGTGAACCTCCTGCTCCAGACGCCCGACGATGCGACGCTGTTGGGCGCCCGTGATCGCGCGATGCTCGAAGTGCTCTATTCCACGGGCATCCGTGTCAGCGAATTGGTCGACCTCAATGCCGAGGACATCGACTTCACCGCTCAGGTCGTGCGGATTCGCGGCAAGGGCAAGAAGCAACGCAGTACGCCGATCGGACCCACCGCGCTGGGGACCATCGTGCGATACATGGAGTTGCGTCGAGCCGACAGCAGAAGCACGACGTTCGACCAGCAGGCGCTCTTCGTCAACAAGCACGGCCAGCGCTTGAGCACGCGAAGCGTTCGTCGCAAACTCGACAAGTACTTGGCGATTGCCGGGCTTGACCCGTCGGTATCGCCGCACACGCTGCGTCACAGCTTCGCCACGCACATGCTCGACAAGGGGGCGGACTTGCGAAGTGTTCAGGAGCTGCTCGGTCACCAGTCGCTGTCAACCACGCAGATCTACACCCACCTGACCACCGAGCGTATGAAGCAATCGTACGACGAAGCGCACCCGCGAAGCTAGATTCGCGAACATCACAACGACTGAAACCACACGCCGGCTGAGACGATGAAGTCTCGGTCGGCGTGTTCATTTCGTTGGGGGCATATTTCGAAGCCCCCTTGGCTGGGTCTTGGATTCGCACCGCCGCCGCCAAAACGTCGGTTGATCCCGGAACAGCTAGAATGTATGCTGCCGGCCCGATACGCGTCGGCCCATCACCGACCTGGAGATCGAGTTCAATCACGCAAGACCACGGATGCAGGTGGCCCACTGACATGCAGGCGTTCATCATCCTATACAAGTTCAAGGCGTCAGGCGAGAAGAAGCCCGGTCCGATTCGCCAGTTTCGGATTTATGCCGACGACCTGGAGCAGGCGACGCGCGAAGCGAAGCGTTACGCCAACTATCCCGACATCGAGATCATCGCGGTCAACCCGATATAGTCGTAGCAGCCTGTCAGCCTGCGTGACACGTATTTGTCTGCGGCTTGGGCGCGACGTTGTTCGTTGCGCGAGGACGCGTCACTTCAGGTGTTTTTCAAAGAACTCCGCCAGCCGGCCGTAGAACTTGATGCGGTTGGCCTCTTTCCGAAACCCATGACCTTCATCGTCGAAGACGATGAGTTCCGGATTCATGTTGCGCTTTTTGAGGGCGGCGTACAGTTGCTCAGCCTCTGACACCGGGACGCGCGGGTCGTTCTTTCCATGCGCGATCAGCACGGGCGTTTTGACACGGTCGACCAGGTAGATCGGCGAGATGGACTTGAGAAACTCCGGATCGGTCAGTGGCCCGTATTCCGCCTCGCGTAGCTTGCGACGGTATGCCTTGGTTCGTTTCAAGAACGTTTCGAAATTGACGATGCCGACGATGTCGCATGCGGCCCCGAACAGCTCCGGCGCCTGCGTGATGACAGCGATCACCATGAACCCGCCGTAGCTGCCTCCGTAGGCGGCAATCTTCTTCGGCGAGCTGTACTTGTTGTCCACCAACCACTCGGCAGCCGCAACGCCGTCTTTGACGCTGTTCATGCGCTTCTTGTAGTTGTCCATCTCCAGATACTTCGTTCCGTATCCGCTGCTGCCGCGAACGTTGGGCGCGAGCACGCCGAAACCGCGGGAGACGAAGTACTGGAACACCCTCGAAAAATACGGCCTGTACTGCCCCTCCGGTCCGCCATGATAGCTGACGATGAACGGAATCGACGTCCCCTTCCGGTACCCTTCGGGAAGAAACAGAAACGCGGGAATCTCCAGTCCGTCGAACGTCTTGAACTTGACAAGGCGGGGCAGGCGGAATCGGTTGATGTCAATGCCCTGCGTGTCTGCGACGGTGAGCGGTGTGGGCTTGCTGTCGGTGTCGTTGAGCGTCCACTTGTAGAAGATGCCCGGCGAGTTGGCGTTGCTCAGAGAGTAGAGCAGCGTCCGTCCTTGGAACATGACGTTTCGGACCACGCCGTCCGGGATCTCGGGCGTTGGCAATGGTTTGAGATCCGGCATGGAAAACAGATGAAGCTTTGCGTAGCCGTCGGCGTTGACGACGACCGCCATGGTGGAACGATCGTCGCTGAGCACGGCGAAGTCGATCTGCTGATCTTTCAACTCGGGCAGCACCGGCTCAATGCCGGATGTCATGCAATCGATCACGTGCAGCGTGTTTCGATCACCGTGATAGTCGGTGACGGTGTAGACGTATCGTTCATCAGGCCCGTATCCAACGCCGCTGTGAGACCATTTTTCCTCGAAGGATGTCACCGGGCGAGATCCCTCGCCGATGAGTGAAATCTCCCACAATTCCGATTCCGAAGCGGAGATGTAGTGCCCCGCCAGCATCCGAGAATTGTCCATTCTAAAATCGACCGGATACCAATAGCCCGGACGCGTCGACACCGTGCGGGCGGACTTGGAGTCGAGATCGTACGTGTAGAGATAAAAGTCAGCTTTTGAGTCTTTGTTCGCGCGGAACGCGAAGCCGGACGAATCGCGCAACCAGAGAGGCGTGCCATAAACCGTATCACGATCGACAAACAGCGGTTCGATCTTATCGGTGGCCGTGTTGATGAGGTAAATATCGTACTGTTCGTCTCCACCGTGACCAGCCGTGACGGTGACCCACTTGCCATCGTACGAGACCGAGTAGCCGCCAACACCGTCCTTGAAGCTGGTGAGCACCTTGGCATCCTTGTCGCCCCCGGCGCGTCTGAATAGTTGATTAACGCCATCAGCAAGATCGATGTAATAGAGCTCCCCGCTCGGACCAAGGTGGGCGGATCGCGGGGCACGCATCTTGATGAACTGCGTGATGGAGGCCTTCTGCGGATCGACCTTCGCGGAGCCGCCGATCGCACTGCTTAGCATGACTGTCGTGCTCAAAACGACGCCGGTGATAAACGAGTTCATGGTGATTCAATCCTTCAAACGACGAAACAAGTCACAGGTGAGAAACGACGCAAAAAGCATAGAGGAGCAGCCGTGTTTGGCAAGCCCCTCCGACAGGTTTTGACGCGATCAACCGAGACATCCCGAGGGGCACTTCGGCCGATAACACCGCGTGGGCGCTGTTCCGCCTTCTAGATCAAGGCGCTGATCAATACGAGGCTGCTAACTGCGACGGTGGCGGTGACCACCAGCCCGGTGACCAACGCCCTGCCGCCCACGCCCGCAAGCATGCGAACGTCAACCTCCAAGCCGATCGCTGCCATCGCGAGCGTGAGAAGAATCTTCCCTGCCTTTGAAAGCGTGTCGATCGTCGACACATTGACGAGCTTGCTCGAACTCGGAAAGGTCTCGGAGAGCTCGAAATTGAGCGTCGGCAACAGGCCGAACGTGCACAGCAATGACATCAACACAAATCCCCAGACGAACGTGGGCACGAGTCGGGCGTAGTGAATAATCATCCTGCTGTTCGTTCCATCAGCGCGATGCCGTCTGGCGTAGCAGAGCGCGAGAACAACCATCATCGGCGCGAGCAGCGCCACGCGTACGAGCTTGACCAGCGTCGCGAGGACGCCGGCTTCCGGGCTGAATGCTTGGCCTGCCGCGATGGCTTGTGGTACGGCGTGAATCGTCGTGCCCGCCCACACGCCAAACACCTGGTCGCCCATGTGAAACATGCCGCCGATCAGCGGCCAAACAAGCATGGCGAGGAGGCCGAAGAGGTTCACGGTTCCGATGGACAGCACCAGGTCGTCGTCTTCGGCGTCGATCAAGGGTGCGACGGCGATGATGGCGCTGTTGCCGCAGATACCGGTTCCAGCGCCGATGAGCATCGACGTTTTAGGCCCCAAACCAAACAACTTGCCCCAGAAGAACCCCGCTCCGATCGCAATAACGACGCAGGAGGCGATCACGACCAACGCCGACGTGCCAACGCCCGCCAGGTGGGCAAGGTTCAACCCCGCGCCGGTCAGCACAATGGCGAGCGGGATAACCTTCTTGACGATTTTCTTGCAGCCCGGTGCGATGGACTTCGGTAGCGGCACGACGTTGCGGATGGCTGCCCCGACAAGGATGGCAATGATGAGCGTGCTGATGCGCTCGATCGCGAACATATGGACGGCGAACGCGATCGCGGCGGCGACGATCGCCAACGTATAGCCAGGCCAAAGCCGATCTGCGGGGCGTTCGTGCGGTCCGATCGGCGGTGCGGTTTCGACGAGGGCGGGGAACAGTCCTTCCATCGCGCCAAGCGAGAGGAAGGCGTCCGGGCTCAAGCCGCCGAAAACGCTCTGTGCGTCAACCTGTGTGTCGGCGGTGGGCTTGACGGCGTTCAACTCGATCGCTGCCTTGGCCACCTAGATTCCGCTCCCCTGATCGTGAGAAAGCACGGAAGGTCGGAATTCCCCGACGTGGGCGTCGGTTAGAGAATACGTATCCATCCGCAGCAACGGCGGGGAGTAGATGTGAAGCGTGACAAGGTCGGTGCCCGCCGGTTGAAGATTGGACACCTGATGGATGTCGGCGTCTTGTGAAACAGCGACTGCGCCCGTGTGGCGATCGAAGGACTCGACCGGCTTGATCAGGCGGCTGGGGCTGTGGTCGAAAATGGTTTCGGTGGCAATGCCGGTCAGAACGCGAAGACCGCACGTCGAGCCGGCATGGTTGTGTATCGGGCTTCGTTGCCCGCTTTGCCAGCACAATGCCAGCGCGTGGTAATGTTCGCCCTCTCGAATGAGGTTCCGAAGATACCCACGGTCGCTGAAGTGCACAGAGGCGGCGATGTCTGAGAGTGAAATGTCCGAGGCGGTCAGCCTCTGTTGCAATTCGTCGACGGTGGCCCGCTCGGTCAAGTTGTCGAGGTAGTCGAACAGTGATTCGATCGCGCGTGTGGAGGTTGATGCGGACATCGGAATGGCCCTCGAATGGTTCTGGTTTCTGAAATCCTCGCGACCGTTGAATGCGTCGCCGGCCCGTTTTCGGCCACCCGCGGTAGCTGCCGCCGGTGTCGATCGTCGAATGCATTGATCGAGGCTAGGTTTTCGGTGACGACCGTCCTGCTGTCAAGAACCGTCGGAAGTGCTTGCGACGGTCGGATGGGAGTCTGCGAGAGGTGTTCCGCGATCGCCAGGCCGGTAATTCATGCTATCGGGCTGACATGCCGACGTCATCGTAGGGAGTCAGCGAACAGGCCTCGACAAATCGGACCGTAGGAGTGATGATGACGGCCGTCGAGGTATCGGCAAGCGATTCCGGCGTGTCCTCGCACGCCGAAGGTTGGTCGGATGGACCCATTGGTCGTCGTCGATGACTGAAAACACACACAAGCTATCGCCTTTGCGTCTTCTGCTGGTTCGGGCGGTGTGGCTGGCGATGTTCGCGCTGCACGCGTTCTGGCTGGTTCGCGCGGTGGTCGCCGCAGGTGCAGTGTCCGGCAGCCACGTCTTCCTGGCGGCTGCGGTGGTCGTGCTTGCGTTGAAGGCAGCCGATCTCCCGGCGCTTCGATTGAACTGTTCACGTCGTGCGATCGTGGCGGGCATGTTGGTGGTCGGCCTGCTTCACGTCGGCGTCATCGATCGGGCGATAACAGGAGAGGCTGATACGTCGCCGTGGGTACTTCCCGCGGTGGCTGTGACAGGCGCGTTTGTCGCTCGCGAACGATTCGTTCTGATCGTTCGATGGCTGTCTTGTCTCGCGAGTTCGTTTGGCGGCGGCCTGCCGGTACGCTCGCACGAGTACCGGCGGCTGATTCTCGTCGTTTTTGCGCGTTGGCATCAACAATTTCTCGGCGCTGTTTCACCGCCGAGAGCTCCACCCTTCTAGTCTCCCTTCTCCGTTGTAATTGAACAGGCAACTGGAACCGTCTCCGAGTTCGGGCATACGCCCGCAATGACGAGTCGCCAATTCGGCTGTGTTGCACCCAACCAACA
>CAYQFV010000008.1:38612-46200 GCA_964416845.1 uncultured Phycisphaeraceae bacterium
TTGCACTTGTGGCTGGATGTGGATTTACGAGAGCGGCGGAGTTCTCGCTGATTGTTGGCGTCGACGCACTGCGTTCGATCGGTAGCGCCCGGTCCGTGGAGCCGGTCCCCGGGCCGGGGTTTGCGTTTGACATGTTCGACGGTGACCGACTGGCGGGCACGTCGGACGTGGGCGGTGTGATTCTGTTCGAGGGCGTCGGCGTGCCGATGTTCCCTGCCAACGCGTTTGGAGCGTTGAGCACGATGTACCGTCGCGGGAGCGTGCCCCTGTTTGGCGGCATGCGGGTTCCCATTCTTGCGGTGGACTATTTGGGCGGTCCGCTGCTGGATTTGGACGGTGATCTGACCAACCCGACGCGCAGTCTGGTCCCCGTGCCCAACGCGACAGCGGTGGTCATTCCGGGGTCGGCGAGCCGCGTCGACTTGGTCGTCGATTTTCAACAGATGACGATCGAACTGGCGTCAGTCGACATGACGAGCACCAATCCTGGTGGAGACGGCATTCCCGCTGAGATCGCCACGACGATCAACGTGTTGGCCGGCACGTCCGCGAATGGCCTGCCCGGCGATCCCATCAATCCAGCGTTCGACACGAGGGTGGGCGATCTTGTTTCGTTCGAGGGAACGTCGGGGGGATTGGTCGGCGTCTATCGCATCGAAGCCCTCGGATACGAAATCTGGCAGGACTCGATCGCTCCGTTCAGCAGTTCGGCGGCAGTCCTGGGAACGCTGCAATTCCTCGGTTCGTTCCGCGGATGGCTTGTCGTCAAGCCCCCCGGGGGAGGGAGCTTCCCCACTCTCGCAGGCGAGGGACTTGGCACGACGCTGTGGCCGGCCGTCGATACCGCAGACGTGGGCGTGACGGTGGCGACGGCGAACGGATTGCAGGGCGGCGGGGCGACGATATTTGACGGCGTACCAGCCGATCAGTTCACAGTCTGTGATCCGCCGCCGGGATCGTGCAACGGGGGCACCGAGCTCACGGATTTCGGAGGTGATCTTGGCGCCTACTTCGATTCCGTGGTCGTCCCCGCACTTTCGCCCGACGACGCCAGCTTCGTGTATCTCGAGTCAGCCGGGTTCGGTCTGAACAACAGCAACGACCCGGTGTTCATCGACAGCGTCGGATACGACGTCGTGATCGTGGCAGCCTCGCGCTGCGGCGATCGGCCGATGGTCGTCCCTGGTGATCTCGACGTTGACAACGTCATCGACATCAACGATTGGCCGGGATTCGTCTCATGCGCAACGACGCCCGGTGGTGCGATCGGCCCGGGATGCGGCGCGGCGGACGTGGACCGTAGCGGACGGATCGACGTGATCGATTACGGCGCGTTTCAACGTGCGTTCGGGACAACGTTCGACGGACCGGCTTGCGGGTTGGAGCAATAAATGATGGCCACCTTCGACACGAATCGAGCAGGACGTGTCCGCTCGGGCGGGCGTTGTGGATTCACGCTGGTGGAGCTTCTGGTCGTCATCAGCATCGTTGCGTTGTTGATTTCCATTCTACTGCCGTCGTTGCGGGCAGCTCGGCAGCAGGCGAAACGCGTCGTGTGCGCGTCCAACTTGCGTCAGATCGGCAACGCCTTGTGGAACTATTGGACGGAAGAGAACGGCCGCGTGCCATGGGTGGTCAGCCCCATGACCAACGGCGGGGCGATCTCGTCGGACGGCGTTGTGCCGGGGTTTGGAGACCCGTCTTCTGCTGCCGCGAACCTCGACCCGTTCGATGCACAAGTCTGGCCGCAGTCTCTGCCCAATGTTTTGATGTCCCGTTATTTGGGGCGCGACGAGCGAGTGTTTGTTTGTCCGGCCGCGGTTGCGGGTTGGCCGCGACAGGGCAAGCCTTACCGGTACACGTATCGCCCGGCCGCGGTGAATCAGCCGAACGGGTCGGTTTCACCTGAGGGGTCGTATTTTCGAGAGAACTTCGGATTGCTCGACGGCCGGATGCTCAAGCGGATTCGCCACGAGCGGACCGGCAACCCTATCAAGGACGCGCAGTTGTCGGCGTTTGAGCGATCGACGTACTTGCGAGACATGGTGAAGCGAACCAACCGAACTCTTGAAGGGCCTCACAATCGTGGGATCAACGTGCTCGATCGGCGGTTGCACGTCACGTATCGCAGCCACAAGACTGCTGTCGAGGACCTGGCGAGCTTCGGTAGTGGAGTTCGCTTCTGATGGGCATCACGTTGGCGGTGCAACGTAAGGGACGCGATCGAGAGGAACAGAGCGGCCGTCTGTCGACGTCGCTACGCTGGTTTGCGTGGCTGGCAGCCGTCGCCACCACCACCGGGACGCTGCTGTTTTGTTACGAGCAAACATTGGGACCGGCGCGGAACATCGTAGCGGTTTGTCACGACATCAGCGGCGATGCCGCCGTCGTGTTTCTGGCAGTCTATCTGTGGCGACATGTACAAAAAACGTGGCGCATGCGGCGATCGCGATCCGTTTCGTGGTGGACGGGGGTAGCGGGGCTAAGCGTATGGGCGTGCGCGTCGATCACCGGCGTGTACGGGCAGATGTGGGCACTCGAGGCGTCACCGTGGACGTGGTGGGGGCATGCGTTGGGGAGTTTCGGGGCGATCGTATTGATGAGCGTGCATGTGGCGTATGGCTATCGCGCCACGTTGTTTCGATCCAAGGAGTCGACATGAACATCCCAACGTTTTCAATCTTCAGCGCCGTGTCTGAGGTCTTCGTCACCATCATCGTTTTGTACGCCGTCATCGGCAATCTGCGCGGGCGACCGCTTCGATGGAAGCTGCTGGGCGTTTGTCTGCTGTTCGAACTGTGCGTCAACATCATGTACATGGTGAATCGAGCCGCAGCGGCAGACACGACCGCAGAACTGCCCACCACAATGAAGGCGATGTACGCAGCCCACGGGATTTTGTCGCTGTTGATGTTCGTGGGGCTGATGATGCTGTATCTGATTTCGGTGTTCGATCACAAGTCGGGCCATCGCACGTGGTTTCAGCGACACACCGCCGGGACGTGGTCGTTCATCGTGCTGTGGTTGATCTCAGTCGGTAGTGGTGAAGCCATCTTCGTCTGGCGGTACCTGCCGATCCTGTGAACCGTCGCACGCGACCCATTCAACGCAATGACTTATGCGATGGTGGATGTGCCGGGTAAACTGACGTCCTGCTGGATCCCGAAAATGGCGAGCGTCCTCGTCCCGACGTTCTTCACGTCGATCAGGATGAGGTAGAGCGAAGGAATGCCCACGAGCGTCAACACTGTCGCGAACGCGACACCGCCTGCGATGGACACGCCCATGGGGATCAGGAACCGCGCTTGAAGCGAGGTCTCGAACAGCAGCGGAGCAAGGCCAAGGATTGTCGTGATGGACGTGAGGAGAATGGCTCGCAGCCGCTGCGTGCCGGCATCGATCACGGCGTCGTAGGGGGTACAACCTGCTTCACGGCGTCTGTTTGCCCAATCGACGAGAATTAGAGAATCATTGACGACGATACCAGTCAGCGCCACCAATCCGATCAAGGACATCATCGTCAGCGGAAAACCCATCAGATAGTGTCCCGCCACCGCACCGATGACCCCGAACGGAACCGCAGTTATTACAATCAGCGGCTGGAGGTAGCTTTTGAACAGGCCGGCGAGGATGACGTAAATCAACGCCGCCCCGATGAAGAAATCCCGTTTCAGCGACGCGAACGATTTGGCGAACTCGCGCGTCTGACCGCCGAACGACAACTTGACACCGGGGAATTCTCTTTCAATGTCGGGAAAGCGGAGTTCAATTGCGTTGTTGATCCTCCTCGCATTGCCGACCGCCTCGTCGACATCGCCGGTAATCGTGACCGTCCTTTTCTGGTCCTTGCGTTTGATGCTCGCGTACGCACGCCCTTCGCGCATGCGTGCGACCTCGGTGAACGGAACAAACGTGCCATCCGGAGCGGCGACCCACATCGATTCGATATCCGATAAGCGGGTTCTGGCGGACTCCGGATACCGCACCATGATCTTCACGTCTTCGCGACCGCGCTGGATCTTTCGTGCTTCGATACCGTAGAACGCTGCCCGCACCTGCGTCGCAAGCGATTGCGTCGTAAACCCGAGCGCCCGAGCGGAATCGAACATCTCGATTTTGACTTCTCGGCGTCCAGCATCGAAGTCGTCGTCGATGTCATACGTGCCGGCGAATTCGGAAAGCATATGCTTGATTCGCTCCGACACCGTCGCAAGGTCATCGATGTCGTCGCTGCTGACCTCGATGTTGAACGCCGCCCCACCCACGCCGCCGTGAATGGCTGAGTACTTCAAAGCATTGACGCCGGGAATGTCGGCCGTCTTTTCGCGCAGCTCGCGCAAGATGTCCTCGCTGCTGCGATCCCGGTTTTCGATACTGGTCAGTTCGATGATGAGCTGTCCGAGGTGTGACGCCTGCCCGCTGGTCCCGCCCTGGGTGTCGTACTGAATGCCCATCATCGTGTAGAGCGAATCGAGTTCCGGAAGGTTCACCGCGACCTGTTCGATGCACGTGCACGCTGCGTCGGTTTCAGTGACCGGCGTGCCGACCGGCATTTCAACGTTGGCGAGGAGCGTTTCGGAATCAACCTTTTGGAAAATGACGAACGGGACACGCCCGCCGAGGATCATCCCGAACGACATGATGAGGATGGACATCAACGCCGCGACGGTGACGTAGCGATAGTTGACCGCCGTGCGCAGCACGCGATCGTAGCCGTTGAGCAGAATCCGCTTGAGCATGAAGGTGCGAGCCATCTGGACCTTGTTCCGCCAGCGAGCAATCACGCCTTCCGAAGCACGTTCCGCGCGGGGACGGATTGGTTTGATCCATTCTGCAAGGTGCGACGGAAGAATGGCGAGCGCTTCGAACAAGGAAACCGCCAGCGCGCACATGACGATGATCGGAAGAACGCCCATGAAATCGCCGATGCGCCCGGCGATAAAGAGAAGCGGCGCGAAGGCGACAATGGTGGTCGTGATCGCGCAGACCACAGGCCACGTGACTGCCTCAGCTCCGCTGACCGCCGCCAACTTGGGCTCCATTCCGTTTTCGATACGGGTGTAGATGTGCTCGCCGATGATGATGGCGTCGTCGACCAGCAACCCGAGCACGACGATCAGGCCGAACATGCTGATCAGATTGAGCGAGATTCCGAGACAACTCATGGCGATCAGCGTCCCGAAAATCGCGAGCAACAGGCCGGACATCACCCAAAACGCGACACGCCAATTGAGAAAGAGAAACAACGAGAGAAAGACGAACACCAGACCCCAAAAACCGTTGCGTTTGAGCAGATCGAGTCGCCCCTCGATGAACCGCGAGAGATCGGTCGAGGTCGCAAGTGTTCCCGTCGTGGGATAGGGATCGTTGAACGCCGTCTCGTAAACGCGCTCGACCGCGTCCTGGAATCCCATACGCTGCTTCAATTCGGCGAACCAATCCCGTTCGAGCGGTTGGCGGGTCTTGCCAGCCACGAACGCCTTGACCTTGTGCGCGATCGCCACCGCATCCTGCTCGCCGGACTTGAACACCGTTACGCCAACGGCGGGTTTCGCGTTGAATCGCCCGCGCAGGTCGGTGTCTTCAAAGCCGTCCACCACCGACGCGATTTCGTTCAGTCGAGTCGTCTTGCCGCTCGGGTCGCTACGCAAGATGATCTCGCCGATCGAGTCGGCTTGGTCCTCTTCACCCAGCGTCCGAACCGAAACGTTGGCAGTCGCGGTGCGGATTTGGCCACCGGGCAGATCGAGGTTGGCCCGATCGATCGCCGTCGCGATGTCCGGCAGCGACAAGCCGTACTCGATGAGACGCTCCGGCGGCACCTCGACGCTGATCTCGTCTTTCCTGGTACCCTGGAGAATGACGTCGGTGATTCCGGGAATGTCGAGCAGGTCGTCCCGAATGCGCTCGCCGATGGCCTTGAGCGACTCCTCGTCCATATCGCCAAAGTACGAAACCTGAATGACGGGAATCTTGGCATCGATCTTGGCGACCTGAGGCTCTTCCGCCTCCTCGGGGAAATCCTCTCTCGGAATGATGTCGATGGCGGCCTTGGCATCGGCGACGACCTGGTCGACGTCGGTCACGTCGTTGTGAAGCACGAGCGTGATCGTACAGAAGCCCTCGCCGATCGACGTGAGAATCTCGTCGATCTCGTCGATGTCTTTGATCGCCTCCTCGATCTTGATCGCAATGCCCTTCTCGACCTCCGCTGGAGACGCGCCCGGGTAAACCACGCTGATCAAGACCTTATGCGGCTCGAATTGGGGAAACATCTCGCGCACCAGCGTGACCGATGCAACAAGACCCCCGATGAGCAACGTCCACGTCATCAGGCTGACCAGCACCGGGTTCTTGACGCTAAAGCTCGGAAGCGACATTACCGTTTCCCACCGGTCAGGCTGATCTTGTGTGACTGAATCGCCATGTCCATCGTTCCGGACGCGATGTCGTTCGCATCGACTCGCACCTTCGCGCCGTCATACATCTTGTCGAGATTGGTCAGAATCACCAGGTCTCCCGGCTCCACCTCGCCTGAAACGATTGCTTTCTCCTGGAGATACCGATCAACGTGAACCTCGCGGGCGACGGCCACTTGATCGCTGGCAACAAAGACGTGCTGTTCCACCAGAGCGCCGCGGGGGACAGCCAACACGCCGGCCAACACCGGACCGGAAATGTGAGCCGTGAGAAAATGCCCCGGCATCAACGGCGTCTCCTGGTCGGTGTTGTCAACTTCAACGTACACGGCGAAAGTCCTGCTGCGCTCGTCGGTCACCGGAGCGACGCGGCTGACACGCCCTCGCCACAAAAACCCCGGCATGCTTTCGACCGTGAGTGTGCACGGCGCTTCTGATGGCAGGCGAGGTCTGACGGATGCGGGCAACTCGATGGGGACTTCGATGATCCTCGTCGCGACGATGCTGATCATCTCGCTGCCAACGCGAACGTGATCTCCGAGCTCGACCAACACGCGATCGATTTGTCCGTCGAACGGCGCGACGACGTGGCATTTTTCGATGGCCAACTCGGCAAGCCTCGCGTCGGCCAGATTGGCATCGCGCGTCGCTTCCAGAACGGCGCGTCGCGGCTCGATCAGAGCGATCTGATTCTTGTAAAGCTGCGATTCCCGCCGAGATCGCTGGAACGTCAGCCTCGCTTGATCCACCTCCGTCGTAGCCGCTTGATCGATCTCGAGAAGATCGGCGAACCGTTTGAGTTCCGCACGGTTCACCGCCACCTCATCTTCGGCGATCGCCAGAAGTTGTTCGAGATTTCGCTTCTCAACGTCGAGCTGCGCAATGCCGGCAACCACTCCCGCAGCAACACTTTGTGCTCGAACAAGCTGCTGGCGGTAATCACGCTCGTCGATGTCGAGCAGACGCTGGCCCTTGACCACCCGGACGCCATCCCGAATGCCTTCGGCGACAGCAACGATCGTCCCGGTCACCTGGGCGCTCAACGTCGTCCGAACGTCCGCCCGCGACGTGCCGTAGCCGACGAATCGCTCTTGAAGATCACCACGCGACACGCGATGAACCTTCACCAGCGGCGGCGGAGCGGCGGTCTCGGACCGCTTCGCGATCGG
>CAYQFV010000008.1:46300-50596 GCA_964416845.1 uncultured Phycisphaeraceae bacterium
GATGAACCTTCACCAGCGGCGGCGGAGCGGCGGTCTCGGACCGCTTCGCGATCGGTCGCGTGGTGTACAACCAATTCGCGACCATCACGCCGCTCGCGAGCACCACGACGATCAGCACCGTCGAAATGGTCAGTCGTTTGATCACAAGCGTCATGAGCGTCTCATCGCCACCTGCTTCGCGGAAAACCTCACGTTAGCAATCGGCAGACCGGGCTAACTCGGTTAAGTCTCGGTCGCCGCCGGCTCGATGACAATCTTCCGCCGATCGCAAGTCCGGGCGTGATAGCATAGTGTCATGCATCGAGAAAGGCGACGGTTCAACGTTGAACGGCGAGTGTCGACCCGTGCAAACTTGTCGTCGAGGGTCAACAGCGACTTGTATCGTCAATGCGCGACTTGCATCCCGTTTGGATCGACGTCCACGTCGCGGTCCCGCCAATTGACACCAATGCGCGCGTGGAGATAGGATCACGACGGTTTGACTTGAACCATATTCCGAATCCCGGGCTGCGGCTGGCACGCTTGGTTGTCGCGAGCGGCTCCTTCGCGCAACGCTCCGGGGATCACTTTTGTGAGGTGTCACCAATGGCCGGATTGGAAGCACTCAATTTTCGTAACTGGATCGACGAACACCGCGACATGCTCAAGCCCCCCGTGGGGCTCGTGCCGATCTGGAAGGATCGGCAATTCATGGTGTCGGTGGTCGGTGGCCCGAATCAACGCAAGGACTATCACATCAATCCCACCGAGGAGTTCTTCTACCAGATTGAAGGCGCGATGACGTTGAAGATCATCGAAGAGGGGCAGCGGCGTGACCTTGTCATCGACGAGGGGGAAGTATTTCTCCTCCCGCCGCTCGTCCCGCACTCGCCGCAACGTCCAGCCAACACGATCGGGCTGTTGATCGAACATCGGCGTCCGGAAGGGCAGAACGACCATGTGGTGTTCTATTGCGACAACTGCGAGCACAAGTTTTTCGACCAATCGCTGTACATGACCGATCTAACCGTTCTTAAGGCGATTCTGGAAGGTTTCTGGAGCGACACCGCGTCGCGCACCTGCGACAAGTGTGGATCGCTCTTGCAACCGCCGCCGAAGCTGTCCTAGTTCAGCCAGAGCGTCGACCGTGGGGGCGGCATCTGTTGAAAATAGATCTGCACACACACATTCTGCCCGAGTGCTGGCCGGACTTGCAGGAGCGATACGGCTACCCGGGATTCGTCCGACTGGAGCATCACGCGCCCTGCTGCGCCCACATGATGATCGGCGACACGCCGTTCCGCGATATCGAGTCGAATTGCTGGGACGCGAACCGCCGGCTCGACGATTGCAACGCGGCCGGAGTTTCCGTTCAGGTCATCTCGACCGTTCCGGTCATGTTCTCGTACTGGGCAAAACCAAACGACACGCTCGACCTGGCCGTGATGTTGAACGACCACATCGCGGACGTGGTCCGGACGCACCCGACGCGGTTCGTGGGGCTTGGCACGTTGCCGATGCAATCGCCACAACTCGCCATCCGAGAGTTGGAACGATGCGTCGGGTCGCTGGGATTGGCCGGTGTTCAAATCGGAACGCACGTCAACGACTGGAATCTGGATCAACCGGAATTGTTCGACGTTTTCGCCTGCGCGGCCGAACTCGGGGCAGCCGTCTTCGTCCATCCGTGGGACATGATCGGCAAGGCGGTGATGCCCAAGTACTGGTTGCCATGGCTGGTCGGCATGCCGGCTGAGACCTGTCGCGCCATCTGTTCGATCATCTTCGGCGGCGTGCTCGAACGCCTGCCGACCCTTCGGATCGCGTTCGCACACGGTGGCGGATCCTTCCCCGGAACCATCGGACGCATCGAGCACGGTTTTCGCGTCAGGCCCGACCTTTGCGCCGTCGACAACGACACTCCTCCAGCATCGTATCTGGGCAAGTTCTACGTCGATTCGCTCGTCCACGACGCAGCGACGCTCCGCTACCTCATCAGCCTGGTCGGCCCCAATCGAATCGCCCTGGGAAGCGATTACCCGTTTCCGTTGGGCGAGGCGACCCCGGGCGGGCTGATCGAATCCATGCCGGACCTGTCCGGTCCGGAGCGCGACCGCATGCTGTTCGGGACCGCCTTGGAATTCCTTAACCGAAACCAATCCTCGTTCGAGCGATCCCAAGCATGACCACATCAGCCGGACAATCATCGCCACACCGCCGCGACGAGTGGCAAAACGACGAATCGTTCGCCCAACGTCTCGATCTCGACGATCCGCTGCGCGGTTTTCGCGATCAATTTCACCTGCCGGCCGATGCCGAACAATCACCGCTGGTCTACTTCGCCGGCAACTCGCTGGGTCTCCAGCCGAAACAAGTTCGCAGTCGCATCGAGCAAGAACTGTCCGACTGGGCCCGCCACGGTGTCCACGGCCATTTCAAAGGTCAAACGCCCTGGTACAACTACGCAGACGTGCTTCGAGAACCGGCTGCCGGGCTTGTCGGCGCTGGTGTCGATGAAGTCGTGATGATGAACAGCCTCACCATCAATCTGCACCTCATGATGGTGACGTTCTACCGCCCCACCAACACACGATACAAAATCGTCATGGAAGACGCAGCCTTCCCGTCGGACACCTACGCGGTCAAGACGCAGCTCGCTCACCATGGCATTGACGGCGCGGACGGGTTGATCGTCGTGAAGCCGCGCGACGGCGAGCACACGTTGCGCACAGACGATTTTGAAGGACTCCTGCGCGACCGCGGCGACGAAATCGCCATGGTGCTACTCGGCGGCGTCAATTACTACACCGGCCAGGTGTTCGAGATGGATCGAATCTGTGCAGCTGCGAAGGCCCGCGGCTGCGTCGTCGGGTTGGACCTCGCGCACGCCGTCGGCAACGTACCGCTATCGTTGCACGATTGGGGCGTGGATTTCGCAGTCTGGTGTTCGTACAAATATCTTAACTGCGGCCCCGGTGCGGTGGCAGGCTGTTTCGTTCACGACGCGCACTGTCGCGACACCGCGTTGCATCGGTTCGGAGGATGGTGGGGCAACGATCCGACCACGCGGTTCCGCATGCACCTGCAACCGGAATTCATCCCCCGGCCCACCGCGGACGGCTGGCAGGTCAGCAACCCGCCGATTCTGTCGTTGGCACCATTGCAAGTATCGTTGGCAATGTTCGAGCAGGCAACGCTCACCGCTCTGCGCGCCAAGTCGATTCGCCTGACGGGATACCTGCAATTCCTTCTCGATCAAATGCCGACGGGCCGAATCGAAGTCATCACCCCGCGAGATACCGACGCCCGCGGCTGCCAGATTTCCCTGCTGGTCAACGGATGCCCCACGGATCGGTTGGCCGCCTTGGAATCGTGCGGCGTCGTTTGCGACGTTCGCGAGCCGGACGTGGTTCGCGTCGCCCCCGCGCCGCTGTACAACACTTTTCACGACGTGTGGCGGTTCGCGGACGTGCTGTCCCGACAGCTGTAGCAAGACATTCGCGTGGCGAGGTCGGTCATGGAAGGCGAGCAACCGAAAATCGCAGTGGTCGGGGCAGGCTTGGCAGGGTCGCTGATGGCGACCTACCTCGGCGAGACAGGCTACGACGTCGATGTCTACGAAAAACGCTCCGACCTTCGCACGGCCAACATCGGGCCCGGAAAGTCGATCAACTTGGCCCTTTCGGCACGCGGCATCGACGCACTGGATCGGGTCGGATTGGCCAAGCAGGTGCTCGACGACGCGATCCCCATGCGCGGCCGAATGCTCCACGCCGTCGACGGCGCGCTGACCTTCCAACCCTACAGCAAGAATCCCGAGGACGCGATCAACTCCGTGTCGCGGGGGGCGTTAAACATCACCATGCTCGACGCAGCCGAGCGATGTTCACGCGTGCGAATGCACTTCGACCAAAAGTGCTCTGCCGTCGATTTTGACGCCGGCACGTTGGACGTCGTCGACACCAGCAGCGGGCAACATCGGTCAATAAACGCCGACATCATCATCGGTGCCGATGGCGCCTTTTCCGCCGTTCGCCGCCGCATGCAGACGATGGACCGCTTCGATTATCGCCAGGATTACCTCACCCACGGATTCAAAGAGCTGACCATCCCCGCCGACCCGAACGGTCAGCATCGCATGGAGAAAAACGCCCTCCACATTTGGCCTCGCCGATCGTTCATGATGATCGCCCTGCCCAATCAAGACGGAACGTTCACCTGCACGTTGTTTTGGCCTTTCGATGGCGAGGTCAGTTTCGATATGCTTGAAACATCTGACGACATCGAGCGATTCTTCAAGACCCAGTTCCCCGATGC
>CAYQFV010000009.1:0-2351 GCA_964416845.1 uncultured Phycisphaeraceae bacterium
GGCGTGCCGTCGGTGTTCGTCAGGATCAGCGGGTGCAATCTGCGGTGCGTCTGGTGCGACACGCCGTACACGTCTTGGGATCCCGAAGGCGACGACCGAAGCGTCGGGCAGGTGGTTGACGACGTGTTGGCATATGACACGCGTTTCGTGGTCATCACCGGCGGCGAGCCGATGGTCACGCCGGAGATCACGGAACTGACCCGCCGGCTCGCGTCGGCGGATCGTCACATCACGCTCGAAACAGCCGGCACGATCTACCGCGACCTGTCGTGCGACCTTGCGAGCATCAGTCCGAAGCTGTCCAACTCCACGCCCACGCACCGAGACGCGACGGCGGCGGCCGCCCACGAGCAACGTCGCCTGAACGTCGAGGTGATTCAGCGGTTCATGGACGAGTTCGACCACCAACTCAAATTCGTGGTCGATCAGCCTGACGATCTCGCCGAGATTGACGCCTTGCTCGCGCGCCTTGACGGCGTGCGGGCAGAGAACGTGCTACTCATGCCGCAAGGGGTTAGCGAGCAGGAACTGCAGGCCAAGGCGGGATGGGTGGCGTCCTTGTGCGAGCGGCGGGGTTTTCGATATTGCCCGCGATGGCACATCACCCTGTTCGGCCACATCCGCGGCACGTAGTCGCCGGATAGATATCAGGATGACTGATGGGTCATGTTGAACGTGGGTACCCCATTCTTGCGCAGCAAGGGTGGGGGACGGCCCGACGATAGCAAGAGATGGTCAAGGAATGAACGTGACCGTACTCATCGTGTCGGCGAAGCGTGCTTGGCATCTCAGCAGTCTATCGCACATCATCTCCGTCCCCCACCCTTCGCTTGGGGCGAAGGATGGGGCACCCGCCGCCACACTCGCGGCACGTAGTCGCGGATGGATGTCAGGACGACTGATCGGCCGGTGATGGATCATGCTGAGGCGTCTTGCCGGTTGCGACGCACGACTCGAAGAACGCGAGAAACCGGGCGCGTCCCTCCGGGCTGCACATCGCGTCTGTGTGCCCGCCGCCGTCGATCACCCAGAGAGATTTCGGCAGGCCGGCAGCGTCGTGCAGGGCGATGGTCTGGCGGTGGTCCACGATGCCGTCACTGGTCCCGCAGACGAACAACGTTGGCGTCGGTGCGATGCGGCTGACCCAATCTATCGGATCGTCGGCGCTTGCAATCAACGCCCTGGCCAACCAATGCGCCACCGGCGCCATGAAGACGTTCTGCTTGCACACGAACGCCGCTTCGGTTCGGTACGCGCTGAACGCGCCTTCCACGGCGATTCCGCACAGATCTTCGCGCTGCGCTGCCACGACGATGCCGATCGCGCCGCCCAACGATTGCCCCAACACGGCGATGCGATCGGGGTCAACATCCGGGCGGTTGCGGACGTGGTCGATGGCTGCTTGGGCGTCTCGAATGGTGCCCGCGCGCGTCGGCGCGCCTGTGGATCGGCCGTATCCTCGGTAGTCAAAACAGAACACATTCCAGCCTTCAGCAGGCAGCCACTTCACGTGCTCGAAATGCCCGGTGACGTTTCCCGCGTTGCCGTGACAGTGCACGATCGTTCCGGTTGCGTCGCCAACCGCGGGAAAGAACCACCCGTGTAGCATGTTGTCGTCGCCGTTGGAGAAATGGACTGACTCGTACGTCAGGCTGTACGTCTCCGGCTTGCCGTAGACGGACGTGGTCGGAAAGTAGAACAGTCGGTCACCTGCTGCCATGTGTCATGGACTCGTCTTTCGGATGCGGTTGATCAAGCACGCGGTACAGTATGTACGGTGGTATCTTGCCCTTGGGGGTGTCTTTGGGGTAGATGCGTTTTGCGAGGCGCGGCTGGGCGTTGAGCTTGTTCGCGAGCGCGGTGTGGTCTCGGTCTACGATGACGTAGCGAGCGTCGAAATAGTCGCGTATGTCGCTGAGCTTCACATTGATTTTCACGGCCGTGCGTTTGCCGTTTTTCAAGAGCGTAACGCGTCTTGTGGCCGGCGTCTCGCCCCGCGAGATGCGCACGTATCGTTCCCACAGGACTGGGTCTTTCGCGTGCGAGAACTTGGGGTCCAACCCTACGATGTAATGGTCCTTATCGTTGAAGTAAAAATAGACGGGGAAGATGTCCCAGTCGTCGGTGAACACGACGTCGCCGGGTTGAGAATCGGCCTTCAACACGTCCATCAGTTTGCGGATGGCCGGCAGGTTGTATCCGCACGTCGAGCTTTTCTGGACCTTGGCGAACGTGCTTCCTGCCGGAACGATGACGGCTGCGGTGATCGCCACGGCGGCGACGATGTTGACGGCGCTTCGTGGCAGGGCGTCTGACGGCGGTGGCGGCTGTGCATCGCGCCCGCCTGCGGC
>CAYQFV010000009.1:2451-49577 GCA_964416845.1 uncultured Phycisphaeraceae bacterium
CGTCCACCATCGCCATTCGTCGGCGAACGTATCGGGCACGTACGTGGCGGCCATTCGAGCGGCTGCGAGGCACGCGACGATTGTAAGAACGCACGCGACGATGGTCGGTATGAGGCTGCGGCTGGGCGGTGGCGACGGATCGTCCGATCTTGTGCCACGACGTGAGAAAAGTGGGCCTGCCAGGTAGGCCGCGCTAAGAATGGAAAACACCGGCCAGTATTCAATGAATCGGCGAGCCTTGAGCGTTAGGCCCAGGAAGACGAAACTGATGATGACGACCGCCAATTCATCGGTGCTCAATCGATTGCCCAGTCGCAGACGCAGGCAGATGGCTGTGGCGGTCGCGATGAGTGTGACGCCCGACATGTTTGCGAAGAACCACGCGGGTGAATAGCTCTTCCACTCGCGACCGACGGGGATGTCGGGCGTGAGACCTGATCCGAACACCTGCAGTTTGAGAAAGCTGAGCACGTCGAGCGGGCCGTAGGGGTGCGTGAGCAAGCCGACGATCCAACCCGCCAGCGCCCAACCGGCAAGTCGCCAGCCGTCGAACTCGACGATCCTGCGTCGAATCTCGGCGCGGCTCGCATCGCTGCTGAGCAAATCGCCGACGAGCCCGATTAGCCCGGCGACGACGGTGGCGACGACAAGCACCGGGACGTAGGTCACCGCTCCCAGGTAAACATGGATCGACGCGGCAGCCACAACGGCGGTGGCAACGTAATGACGCGTGAACATGCACAAGCACAACGCGAACATGCAGACGAGTGACGGACTGATGGCACGCACGAAGATGTGTCGGCCGAAGAACTGCGAGGGAAGGAGGATGCACAACGCCAGCCAAAGCCAACGGTGTTCGATGCGCTTGACCATCAGCAGAAGATTGAACAGCACCATGGACAGCCCGAAGGACAGCGTGATGAACCACCGCCCGCCGGCCGCGTAATCTCCGGTGAGGCGATACGACAGGCGGACGAACGGGGACATTAGCCAGTGAAACCCGTAGTGATGGTCGACGAAGGATTCGTTGAAGATGGTGGTTCGCAGCCACGGGAAGCTGTCGACCAGCCCGATCTCGGGCATGAGGGCCGCCATCTTGATGTGGTAGAACGAATCGTGGCCTGGCGCGCCGATGTTTTCGACGGCGGCGGTGTGATTGCCCGCGTAGAGAAAGTGCATCACGCCGGCGAACAGCACAAACGTCGCGATTAGTTCGACGAGGTTCGCCGCCCGCCACCAGCGGTGCTTGATTGGACGCGATGGATCCACGGCGATTGGCGACGATCCGTCGGTCGCGTCTGCGTTGGGCGTGTCGATCGGATGGGCCAATGCGGTCGGTTCCTTGTGAGGGCTGATCCTCTGCGAGCAGTATTGCAGGCGAACACTTCGAACGCAACGGGAGGCGACAGCAGCGGTGGACGGATCAGGCGAACGGGATGAGGCAAACGTCTTGGATGGAATGCGTGGTGAGTCGGGACACCGTGGCGACGCCGTAGGGTTTCAACGGCTCGCCGGGGTTCCAGCAGATGATTCGGTCGCGCACGTCGTTGGTCGCCACGATGAGATCGGGAGCGACCTCGACCCGTCGGATGGTTTGGCCGCCGGCTTCGTAGCGGCAGATGAACGAATCGCCGACGACCCGCGCGAACACCGCCAGCGACGTATCGGTGTAGAAAAGGCGCCCCATGCCGCCAAGGTCGAGCATGACGACCGACTCAGCCGCTCGTTGGCGAGACGCGCTGAGCAGTTTGGGTTCTGCCGGCGTTTCCGTCGACCAATGGAGCAACTCTCCGTTGGCGTTGCCGGCATAAACGCCGTCTCGGGCGGGGCAGACAGCCGTGATGATGGCGGTGCTGCCGGTGAAAACAGCCAACTCACCGGCGTCAAGATTGGGGCCGGCGCGATAGACGACGTTGTCAATCGAGAAGAAGAGATGTCCGTCAGAAAACCGAACAGCGCGAACAGCCGTGACGTCTTCGGTTCGATCGCGGAACAGTCGCTCGGCAGGTTGATCCTCACCGCGCTGCCAGGCGAGCAGGCCTAACTCCGAGTGCGACGCGATGATGCGCTCGCCGGCAAAAGTAACCGCGTTGACGCCGCCTCGCGTTTCCCGATCCGTTCCCGTGCGATAAGTCGTGGGCGACTCGTTAGCGTCGGGATCAAGCTCGTGAACGCCTCCAGCAGCTCCGATCAGAAGTCGGCGCCCGCCGGTCGGGTCGAGATCGGTTTGTACGGATCGCAGCGCTCCGACAATATCGGGCAGGGTGTATCTGCGGGTGGGAGCGTCCAGCGCCTGCGGATCGTACCAGAGAAGTTCACTGCCCGAGCCGACGACGATCGATCGCGTGTCGGCGTGCTTCTCCGCAGTGGCGAAGATCGCAGCGTAGAGTTCGCCACGGTCAGCCTCGGGAAACGTCTTGAGCAGGTCGATCATGTTCACGTCGGGATCGCGGTCAGCCTGTTCTTGCAACCGCTGAAGCAGTTCAGACAGGTGTTCGGCGTGACGCTCTTGGGCGGTTTCAGCCGCTTTTCGGATGCGCTCGGTGGCGGCGAATTCTTCGCGTCGTCGCTGGGCGTCCGCCCGCGATCTGCGCACTTGGCGATACACCGGGCAATCGAAGCGAACGAGCACCGGACGTTCGATCTTCATCCCAGCGGAAAATGCGCAGCCTTTGAGTTGGTTGGCGATCTCGTCGGCCATCACGACGTTGGTCTGGGCGTCGATCAAGACCTGAACGCCGCGCGCCTCCGCCGCGAGCGCCGCAGCCGCGTGCACGTGGTGCCGAAAATAGTCGGCAAGCTCCGACGTCGTCGCAGTTGGGCTGCTGCCCAACACGTTCTTTTGAAACGACGCGAGCTCGCTTGCGTCCGGAACGATCGCCGCCCGTAGCGTGACCGCGACCGTACACTCGTACTGATCCAGCGAGGAAACGTTCAACGAGTCATACGAAAGCGTGAACGGAGTTGTACGCGCGAGCAGGATTTCGGTGGCATCGTCGGTGAGTTCACCACCCGGCTGAAACGCGACCCGGTCGCCGCGTTCGCGACGAACCAAAGCAGCCTGATCCGACGACAGCTTGAACGACCGCGACAACAGCCCGAACAATTGGTCGGGCGACACGCTGGCAGCCACCGCGTCCGGATCGGCGAAGAACGTCTTGGGATCGATTTCTCTGGTCGCCATGATGACCGCCTCTACGTGTGCCCTCGCAATGGTGCGTTCAGACTGCTTGGCCGATCGAATACACCGCGTCGAGTCTTCTGTGGGCCGGGTGCCCCACCTCGTTTCGAGGTGGGGGACACGATGATGCACCCCCCGACGTCGGACCTTGCCGTATCACCCATCCCCCACCTTCCGAGAAGGTAGGCCACCCGACTGTCACCGAGTTGGGGTCTATGTCACGATCCACCGGTTTATTGTAGCGCTAGGTACCCGTCTCGGCGAATGTATGAAACCGTCCGAGCGACGACTGCGCGACCGATGGGCCGGTGACCTCGATGACGCTCAGCAAATCTCGCAGCCCGATCGGACGGGGATCGTGTCCACTGATCGCGTCGGTGAACGGAATGGCCGCTGCTTGCTGAACGATGTTCTTGATGTCCGCACCGCTATAGCCTTCAAGCTGATCGCAGAGGATTCCGAAATCGACGTCCTCGTCGAGAGGCCGATCCGCGAGGTGTATTTCCAACAGGCGAAAACGTGCGGGCGCGTCCGGCAGCCCGACGTACACCTTCGTGTCAAGCCTGCCCGGGCGAAGGAACGCGTCGTCTAGCATCCAGGGTTTGTTCGTGGCAGCGACAAAGAGCAGGGCGCGGTCACCCTTGCGATCGAAGCCTTCCATCTCCTGCAAAATCTGGGGCACGACGCGTTGCATCACGGACGAGCTGTCGCTTCGGCGTTTCGGCACGAGGGCTTCCACCTCGTCAATGAAGATGACCGACGAGGGATACTCCTTGGCCGCTTCAAACAGCTTGCGCACGTTTTGCTCGGCCTCGCCGACCCATTTGCTGAGGATGTGGGCCGGACTGATGACGAAGAACGTCGCGTCGAGTTCGTGCGCGATCGCCTTGGCCATCATGGTCTTGCCCGTTCCGGGCGGGCCATAGAGCAACACGCCGCCGCCCGTGTTAATGCCATAGCGCGCGGCCAGCTCGGGGTGCGACAGCGGGTAAATCATCTTCAGACGGATGTCCTCTTTCACATCCTCCAACCCGGCGATGTCGTCGAATCCGATGTCCGGCTTTTCGGTCGCGATCCAGTCGCTTGCGTCGCGTCCGTCGTCGTCTTCCTGTTCGCGAATCCTGGGTCTGGATCCCTTGGCACGGTTCTTGGCGACGTCGCAATCCTTGGCGAGATCGATCAACTCGCCGGCGAGTTCCTCGTGCTGTCGGGCGATCTCGGGAGAATCGGCTTTTTCAGCCAGTTCGATCATGCACTCCGCCGCCTCGACCAGATAGGACTTGGCGGCGGCGTATTCACCCTTCTTGTAGGCGGACACGCCTTTGTTCTTGAGATGCTGAAACGTATCGAAGGAAACAGCCATGGCGCTCGTCGCTAGGGGGTTACTTTTGCTTCTCGCCGTGTTGCTTGAGCGCGTCCAGTTCAGCCCGAAGCCCGCTGAGCTTGCTCAGTTCTTTCTGATGCTCGGCGTCCGCCTCCGCGTCGATCATCCGGTCGATGTCGTCGTCGGTGATGGCCGTGGAATCTGCGTGGGTGGCTGCGTCATCGGCAGCCATATCTTCAATGGAGTCGAGAAACATAGCCGTCCGTCCCTCCATCGTTTCCGCTTGGATCATCGCTTTTTCCCAGTCGCCTTGCGTCTTGACCAGGTCCGTCTCGCCGAACAGCCGGCCGATCTCGCTGGCCATCAAACCCATGCCCTTCGCGAAGTCAGCCGACGCTTCCGCCTGGCGCTTGATGAGCAGGGCGTTCTTGACGGTCAGGAGCTGCCGCTCCAGCATCTTCTTGATGGTCGCTGTCTTTTTGAGAGAATTGCGGATGAAGTTGTACTGCTGCGTGTCGCCGATCTTCTTCGCTTCGCGTGCGTGACGAATGAAGTCGTCGGTGAACTTCGCCTGCTCGCGGATCGACTTTTCAATGCGTCGAATCCCCTGGCGAATCTTGATGTCGCGTTCAATGCGTCGCTCTTCGGATGACTTAAACAGGCCCATCGATTCTCCCCGATCAACATGCAACAGATCAGTAGTATTCGCGCTCCGGAATCACCGCCCACAGAATCAGATACACCAAAAACCCCGAAAACGCCGTACCCACCGACAGCACCACGTACGCAATGCGCACGACCGTCGGGTCGATGTCGAAGTACTCGGCAATGCCGGAGCACACCCCCGCAATCTGCCGATTGACCATCGATCGCCGAAGTGGTCTGGTTCGACCTGACATAGCTACGCCTCCTCAGCCGCGGATTTCTGCTGGTCACGCACCCGCCGGTCCGCCTCGTCGAACGCTTCGTCCATGCTGTCGATCGTCCCGTCGTCCATCTTGTCCCAGATACCCATGACGGCAGAACCGGCCTGAGACAGCGCGGCCGAACCTTCGTCGACTTCGCTTCCGACACGCAGCAACTCGTCAAGTCGCTCCTGGTAGACCTCCGTCTTGATGGAGTCGGTCTCGATGAGCTTGCCGATCTTGAGGATGTCCTTCTCGGAGACCATGCCGAGCTGACTGCCCGCGTTGCGCGATCGCTCGACGTTCTCCTTCAGCATGCGCAATCGGGAGACCGTCAGGTGTTCCTTGCTGCGGATGTTGAGCTGCCGGGCGACCATCAGTTGCTCGGTGGTCTTGAGCTCGAACTCCTGCGCGTACGCCCGGCGGACTTCCGGTTCCTTCTCTTTCGAGCCCTTCTGAAATACGTCCTGCTTCTGGGCCGCTATTTTCTTGATCCGATTCAACAGGCGGGCTCGGTCTTTCTCAAGCATGAGCTCCTTGCGACGAAGCTCCGAGCGCGAAAGCTGCGACAGAGGTTTGTTTCGACCGGCAAGCCATTCGATTAACTGCTTCACGATTTGAATGCCCTCAAGATGCCTCCGGATCCGCCTGCCGGTCAGGCGGCGTGACGTCTCGTGTTGACTGCGACTGCGGAGCGTCCGCTGTACGCGGCGCGGCGTCAAGCTTCGCGTCCGGTGTCGTGTCAGCCACGCGGTCTTCTGCCGGCGGCGATTGCTCTGCTTCTTCAAACTCCGCCAGAATGGAAATCTCCGACTCACTCATTGACGTTTCGGACAGGCCGGTCTCCAGACTGCTGACCAGATCAGCGTCAGCCGCCAACGTCTCGAGCATTTCTTCGGCTTGGACGGCGTTCTCGGTCAACTCCTCCGTGCTGGGCAGCTTGGCCATGTTGCCCTGTTGGATGAGCGTCAGGTTGTGGATGTCGGTGCTGATGATATCAATCTGCTTGCTGAGCATGTTGGCCGTCGTGTTTTCGCGATTGATATCCTTGCGAAGTTGGTCGAGCTGCCCGGCCAGCCGGCGACGGACGACGGTGGATTGCGTCTGGCGACCCTGCTTGAGCAGGTCAGCCTCTTTACCTTCGAGTTTGCTGATGTCTTCGTAGAGGCGGTCTCGGCGCTCGGCCAGCTTGGCACGCCTTTCAGCCAGCACATTGATCTTCTCAGCCTCGTCACCCTCACGAGCGAAGAGCTGTCGAATTCTATCCACCACGTTCATCGATGTTGCCTCCTTCGGACCGGCTGCGCCGCGAAACAGGAGCAGTTCATTCGCCTCACGCGTGATCCGCAATTCCGGATCGTTGTCAGCCACCCGCTCTAGCGCCGCGCTGGCAACCGCCCGGGGCACGCCAAGCTTCTCGGCAATGGAAGACGCCGACAGGCCCCCTACGAGCAAATCGGCACTTCGCCGTTCGATCTCCTCCCGCACGCGTTCGATCTTGTCGTCATCCCTCTCAGGATCGAAGATCGCCAACACGTTCTCGGGCAACTCATCGGTATTGCCCACGACATTCCAACCGCCCGATCCGTTGGGCTCGATCAGCACCAGCGTCACGTTCGGCAGATCAAGCCTCGTCGACAGGGCTTCGGGCGTAAACCCTGATGGTGCACACACCCCGATCGCATGCGGGACCGACGGATCGGTCACCAGGTTCCGCACGTGGTCGAACAACTCCGCCGAGCCGATGGGCGGCGCGTCGTCAGCATCGGGGTCGACCAGATCGTCCAGCGGACAGAGCACCGATGCGAGCGCGACACCCGTCGGAAGCTTGCGAAACCACCACGAACGACGATACCCATAAAGCGCGACCGTGCGGTTGTGCGGCAGTTCCTTCAGGCGACGCCGATCATACACGCGATGGCCGGCCATCAACGCCCGCAAGCGATCGCTCTGGTCAAATCGAGCATCTCTCCAAATGGACCCTTGAAACTGCTTGCCCTTGGCTTTTTGGAAATTCTCCTCAACACCGGCCAAGAACGACGACTCAGCCATCTGCATTTTTCGCCCTTCGTCGGTCATGGCCTTCCATCGCTGCCGTTCATGGGTTTCGGCAATCTTACCACAGCGCCGTTTCGCCAATCGACCACGACCGCCGAAACTCGCCACCGACCGACGATGACGCTACGTCACCACACCGCCGTCCGTGCGGAATCGTCCAGACCTGTGCGCGCCGCAATCCAATCATTCAGCCGACTCGCGCCCGCCGCAGGTCAGCCCCGCAGAAGATGCAGAACCGATCCGAAGCCTGGACCAACGCGTCGCACGATCGGCATCGCGGAAGGGATTCTACGAGTTGCTGCCCGCAATGGATACAGTAGTGATCGCCCTTTTGGGCACGTCCGTGACACGACGGGCAAACGCGACCACCGGCGGAGGCGACGACCGGCGCAGTCACGGGCGGTAGAGGCGTGCGTGCGGTCAACGCGGCAAGCATGTCGGCTGCGTTGGGAAACCTTCGTTCGCATCGCGCGTAGCACCGGCGAAAAACATCGTCGAGAACCTTCGGCACTTCAGGTCGCATCGCGCTGGGCAGTTCGGTTCCCTGCGGGCGATCGCCAACCAACATCTCAAAAAGAACGATGCCGCAAGCGTAAAGATCGCTCCGTCCATCCAACGCCAAGCCTTCCTTCTGTTCCGGCGACATGTACGCAAGCGTGCCGGACAACCCCCGCCCGGGCGGCTCGTGTTTGGCCGCAATTGACTGTGCAATCGAATTCAACATCGCGCCGCCGACACGTCCCAGCCCGAAGTCGGCAACCTTCACCGACTGGGCGGTGACTCGATCAACGGCGTCGGCGGATTCGGTCAACAGAATGTTGGCGGGTTTGATATCTCGATGAATGACACCGGCGTCGTGGGCAACGACAAGAGCGGCGAGAATCCCCTGCATGATCCGCGTGGCCGATTCGATCGGCATCCCCTTCGGGTGTGCATCAATGAACGCCCGAAGCGAGTCGCCCGGGACATATTCCATGATGAGAAACGGCGGATCGCAGTAGGGATCGAGGTCGATCGCCCGGACGATGTTGGGATGGCGCAAGCCGTGAATGGTCACGCCCTCGCGACGCAGGTTTTGCACGTAGTCAGCGTCGGTCGGAATCTTGATCGCGACGCACTCGTCGAAAATGTGATGCCGAGCACGCCACACCTGCCCGAAGCTGCCCGTTCCAATGGGCACATCGAGCACGTAGCTGCTGATTCGGTCACCCGTTCGCGGTGCGGCCATGCGAAGATACCTCCCAACCCTGGCGAACAATAACTAGGCCGACTCTTCCAGCTTGTCAGCGAGAAAGTCGCAAACCAGGAAATTATAAACCGCCGCCGACAGGAATCCAAGCAAAACCACCACCCACGCCAGCGTACCGTTGAACCCCCAGTGCGACAGCCACAACGCTACGAGAATGTCTGCGAGCAAGTAGCCAATCAGCATCGCCGCCGCCGCCGGATTACTCTCCAGCTTGATGACTCGGGCAGGCACGAAGAACGTCGCCCAAGGAAGAACGATCACGAACCCGCCCCAAGCGAGCACCCCCTTGAGCACCGCCCAAATCGCTTGAATCGCTTCTGGGTGCTTCCAAAACCAGATCAGCGAGGCAGCCCCCGACACGATCAGGACCGCTGACAGCGTCTTGGTGCCGACGAATTTAGCGACCGATGCCCACATGGTGACCTTTCTCTCCGTAGGGAAGTTTAGCACGTCCCGACGAATCGGGCGATTAGAAACTCAGCGTATCAATCTAACGGTTCACACCGCGAACCGTGAAATCGGGCTGCCACCGTCATAGACGTATTCGTAGGGAACGAGGAGATTATTGCACAACGATTTCACCGGCTGATACCCGGTTCTTGCCGAGCTTCTTCGCGTCGTACAATGCTCGATCGACGAACCGCACCAGATCGTCGTCACTTTCAGCGTTGGTGCAACCGAGGCTCGCCACGCCAATGCTCAAGCTGAGCGGCGTGCCAAGGTCCTTCTTGGCCTGTTCCTGCTCGAAGAGACGAATGATTCTCCGCGCAAGATGGTCAGCCTGCTGGTGGTCGGTGTGAGGCATGAGAACGATGAACTCGTCACCGCCGAACCGGGCAGCGAGATCAGGCGCTCGCAATTGGCTCGAGATCGTCAGGGCGGTCATGATCAATACCTCGTCACCCACCAAGTGCCCCAATCGATCGTTGATGCTCTTGAAGTTGTCCATGTCGATCATCATCAACGAAAGGTCCGTCCCATAACGACGAGCCTCCGCGAATCGACGCGACAGAACCTCAGAGAAATGCCGGCGGTTGTACAGGCCTGTCAGCGGCTCACGGGCGGCCAACTCGCGAAGCTGAGCCGTTCGCTCCATCACACGCTGTTCAAGATCGGAGTTCAGCGCGACAACCTGCTGGTGCGTGTGTCCGATCTCGTCGGCCATCGCGTTGAAGTTCGCTGCGAGCGTGCCAATCTCGTCCGACCGCTGAACAGAGCTGCGGGCATCAAGTTGGCCCGCTGAAAAGCGGTTAGCCACCTGGGACATCTCATTGAGCGGAACGACGATCCGACGAACGACGATGAACACGGCCGGAATTGAAATCAGCACGATGGCAATACCAATGCCAATGACCAAGTCCGCCGCGGCATCAAACTCGGCGATGGTGCGGCCGCGGTTCAATCCGACATGGACGTACCCGAGGAGTTGCCTGTATCCCTCCGCCGCATCCCGCCGTCCGGTGTCGGTGGCTTCGCGAAAATCCAGCGGTACGGAACTGATGGGGTAGGTCACTTGGACGCAGTCAAATGACCTGTCGCCCGCACGAGTGACAACCGGAACACCGATAAGCTCCCCCGAAGCGTGTGACTGGCAGTATGCCCGTTCGTTCGGCCGGTTGGATTGACCCGCAGCCGCCAGAACGCGTCCTTCCGGATCCGTGATGCAAACAAACCGCAGGTGATGGCCGGTGACCAATCGGTCAATGGCGACCTGCAATTCGTCGGGCTGCTGGTCCGCCAGCGGGCCTGTCGCGAATGCTGCAACGGTGGCCGCCTGTTGCAACGCCTCGTCCGACTCCAATCGCGTTGTCAAATGCCACGCCTGTTCCACCGTCAACCCGCAAAGAACCACCGCGACCATCACCAGTAGAGCAACGACCAGAACGGTCGTCTTGCATTGAAGCCCCACCAGCGTCGCGCGAAGACGCGCCACCCAAGCCTTACCCCGATCGACCGCCTCCGAATCGGATGCACCTCGCGAATGGTCAGGCAGGATGTCTGATGTTCGAATCGTCATCAGCCGAATTGCCAGGGTGCGCTACCAACGCCGCCACCGATTCTGTCGCGAACGCGCCATTCAACGACGACACGTCCATTCGCCCAGCGAACAAGGCCGTGACGCACGCATCTTCGTCCGCCCAGCCCGCGCGTCGCGCGCACGATGACGCGTCACGACAGCACGATGCAGCCGTACAGCTTCGAGAGGTTTATCGGCAGTGACCCCGGTCGACTGAATCGCCCCGCGCGTCGAACGGCGACTCAACCGACGCAGGAACGACGACTACGTCGACAGATACCGAAATGCAATAAGATGGGCAGTATTACCCAGCGGTCGGATCGGATAATTCGGCAGGACTCGGGTTGCGAGCGGTCACGTCGACGTCGGTGGGGATTCCGGCACGTTCTCTCAGAGCGGCGAGGCGTTCGCGGATTTCGTCGGCCATTCGCGAATTGGGAAACTCTTCGATGATCTCCAGCCCGGCGGAAAGTGCGTCACGCCACCGTTTTTCCTTCACGGCGAATTGGAACTGCACGCCCAGAAGGAGCAACCGTTCCTTGAACATTTCCCGGGCGGTCGCCTGCATGGATTTCGCTTCGTCGGACGTGACGTATTGATCGAGTTCCTTCAGCAGGTCGATCCCCTGTTCCACATTGCCGTTGGCGACGGCCGTCTTCCAATCCGCCAGAAGAGCGCGCTTGCGCTGATCCCGTTCGTGTTCCAGCATCGCCCACAGTTCCTTAACACGGGGCTCGGCTGGCATGAGCTTTTCGAGGCGTTCGATCTCATGCGTCGCCTGTTGCCAATGACGCCCCGCGAGGAGCTTGGTGACGTGCTCGATCGCGACCTTGAGCTTGATGCGGAAGGCTTCGGCGCATTGCTCCCGCGTTTCCTGCCGCAGTTGCTCAGCCTCATCCTTGTAGCCGGGGTGGCTTGCAAGATCGCCGATGAGGTGGAATACGGCTTCGAAATCCTCGCGCCGAATCTGGTCGTAAATCGCAGCGCGAAGCGATTCCCGCTCTTTGGCACGATGGGCGATCGATTTGGCTGTGTCCGAAAGCGCCGTATTACTGCTGATGTCGGCGAGATGGCGATGAAACTGGTTCAGTGAGTTCTGAAATTCGAGCATGACGTCGTGAAGCCTCGCCGAGTTGCTCTCGACCTTCAGAGCAAGCCGGACGATCACAAACGCGATGATCGACACGCCCACGATGCACGCGCCCGCAGTGACCAGCCAGATCCACCCGCTTTCGTCGACCTGCAAAAGGCCGTCCACAACGAGTGCCAACCCACCCATCACGCCACCTAGAGTGGCCGCAGTGGCGAGATGTCTGAAATGAGGGAACCGTGACGGGGAAGAATACATCGGCTGGTCCTTCAGCGCACACGGCAGCGTGGCCGATGCGCTCTAATGTAATACTGAACCATCGGGCAGTCAACCGAAAGCGCCACGAACGACGTTCGATGGCACGCGACCACCGCGTACTCGGTCGCGACGCACCGCCGCCGGGAAGCGCACAAGCCGAGAAAGTGATGCCCCTTTCCAAACAAGAGCTACGGCGAAACGTCGCCGACCGGCATCACCGTAAGGGTGGAGTCGGCGCCCGCACCGGCGTCGCTCACTTCCTCGCCCAACTCCTCTCTCCTGTTTGCCTCTTCGCGATCCCACGCTTCCTTGCGCGCGGCGAGGTCAACGTCTGCCAATTGAATCGTGTCGGTAAGCAAACTCAGGAACACCAGCGCAGCGGTCAGCGCGACACCCCACTGCACGACAATCGCCCAGTCTTGCATATCACCACCGCCGTTCTACGCGTCGGCTGGCGATATCGGCAGCAGCGATGGGCGACATTCGTTTGACGGAGAAAAAACGCCCTCCCGCCGTCAAATCATGCCACTACGGTGCACTTCGATACGCGGCAAAGTCGACCATCAGCCCCTTGGTAATCGGACCGGGGCTGCCGTCACCGATCGGCCGACTGTCAAGCGACACGACGGGGATGATCTCCGCTGCGGTACCGGTTAGAAAACACTCGTCCGCAACGTAAATGTCGTGCCGGATCAGCATCTTCTCTGCCACGCCGTGATTCCGTTTTTTGGCGAGTTCCATGACAATCTTGCGCGTCACGCCTTCGAGAATCCCACACCCCGCAGGTGGCGTTTGCAATTCGCCATCACGCACGATGAACAGGTTGTCTCCCGTGCCTTCCGTGACGTAGCCGTCGGCGTTGAGCATGATGGCTTCGTCCGCGCCGGCGTTCTTGGCTTCAGACTTGGCCATGATGTTGTTGAGATAGTTAAGAGATTTGACCCGAGGGCTAACGGTCGACGGGTGCGAGCGCAAGGTTCCCGACGTGATGCACCGCAGACCACGGGCATACAACTCCGAGGGATACAACTGGATCGACGCGGCGATGATGATGACGGACGGGCAGGCTGCCTTGTCGATCGCGATTCCCAGCTTGCCAACGCCCCGGGTCACAATGAGCCGAATGTAACCATCCTCAATGCTGTTCGCGTCCATGGCCGCACGCATCGCAGTGCTGATTTCGTCCCGATCCATGGGCAGGTCGAGCAAAATCGCCTTGGCGGATTGAAACAGTCGGTCGAGGTGCTCCTGCTCTTTGAAGATTCGGCCGTTGTAGATCCGAATCCCCTCGAAAATGCCGTCGCCATAGAGAAGTCCATGATCGAACACGCTGATCCGAGCCTCCCCAACCGGAACCAGCGACCCGTCCATCCAAACAAGCAGATCGGGATCTGGGGCGAAGGGATTATCACTGATCGTCGATCCGGGTTCAGGTGCGGTGATCATTGTCGTCCTTTCAAAACCGGCCGCCATTCATGCCAGGATGATCGCGGCGTGCCCAGCCTAATCCTTGTCAGCGGTTCATGATTCGACCGCCGTCGAGCGTCACACATTTGTGAGCGTAATCAGCCGTCCGCTGATCGTGGGTAACCATGACGATCGTCTGCCCAGCTCGATTGAGTTCGGCCAGCAGATCAAGAACGCCGTCTCCAGTCTCCCGATCCAGGTTACCCGTTGGCTCGTCCGCGAGCAAGACTTTCGGATCGTTCACCAGCGCCCGAGCGATCGCGGCGCGCTGACGTTCACCGCCGGAAAGCTCGTTCGGACGATGCTTCAGACGGTGCGACAGACCGACGCGGTCCAGAATCCCTTTCGCGGCTTTACGAGCGTCGCCCCGCTCGGAAATCCATCCCAGCACACTCGACGACACCATTCGAGGAACCAGCACGTTTTCAAGCAAATTCAGTTCCGGCAAGAGGTAGTAGAACTGAAAGATGAACCCGATGTCGTGGCAGCGGAGGTGTTCGCGGTGTGAATTGTTGAGTGCAAACACGTCCAGCCCGTCGAACCACACCTCCCCGGAGTCCGGCGAATCGAGGGCCCCCAGAATGTGCAGCAGCGTGCTCTTGCCCGATCCGCTCATGCCCATGACGGCCAAGAACTCGCCCGTCTCGATCGAAAGCGTCACCCCGGTGAGCACAGCCAGCGATTGGTCGCCCATCGCGTACGACTTGGCCACGTTGTCGGCACGAAGAATGGTGTTACTCATAGCGCAACGCCTTCACAGGCCAAACCCTGCCCGCCAGCCGCGCGGGAATCATCGCGCCGAGCATCGCAGCCAGCACCGCGACCACCGCAACAATGGCCACCTCGTCAGGCTTCACCACGTTGGGGATTCGATCGAACGTGTATACATCCGGGCTCCACACCCGAAGCTTGGGATGGAGCTTGACGAGGGCGTCCTGAATGTCGTTGATGTACCAGACAAACACCGCCCCGGTCACCGAACCCAGCAGCGAGCCGGCAACGCCGACGGTGGCTCCGAACAACACGAAGATCGCCGCCACGCCCTCCTTCGACGCGCCGACACTCTTGATGATTCCGATGTCGCGCGTTTTCTGCATGACGATCATCCAAAAAATGCAGCCGATCAGAACCACAGCCACCACACTGATGAGCCCGAACAATACGGTCATCAGGATCTTTTCCTTCTCAAGGGCTCGGATAAACGGCGCTTGACGCTCTTCCCACGTTTCGATCGTCACGAAATCGAGCAGTTGTTCGTCGATGGGGGAAAGCGGGCCGTCAAAAGTCTCCACGAACCGTTTCCACGCGGTACCGATGCGCGCTCTAGCTTTCTGAAGATCGACGCCGTGCGACACGCTGACTAGAAGCTGCGACGCTCGCGATCGAGTGTATCCGCCGCTCTCCAATTCCTGCGGTGACATGGAAAGCCATCCCTGAAGCAAATCGAAATCGACGTAGCAACACGTGTCGTCGATTTCGTACACACGTGTGCGCGACTCGTCAGCCAAACGCATCACGACAGTCGTGGCGCCTTGCCCGCTGATTTTTCCGCTTCCGGTCAGTGGCAACACCGACAGAATGATCTTCGTCCCCCGCCGGTTGACGCGAAGCAGCTCGCCCGTATCCGAACGCTGGTTGATGATGTTGCTGCCGACAATGACACCCGGCGCCGCGTCACCGTAGTGTCCGGGCGGACCGTCGAGCGTGTAGTCGAACAAGCCCGGACCGGCGAACGGCGTTCTGGGTTCTCGCCGCCACTTCGCGATCTCCGGATCGTTGCGATGCGATGCTTTCCACTTGCTGAACGCCGCCTCGTGGTCCGCCGGCAGGACGGGCAAAAGGTCGTCATCGTACCCGTACACCGGCATCTTCTGAGGCCCGAGACACGTCGTGCCGGGATAGTAGCGATCGTAAAAGAGGCTGCTCTCGAATGAGTTGACAGCCTCATATTCCTTGAGATGGATGCCGATCACGCGCACCGGCTTCGTGAAAGACGTGCTCTCAACGCGCAAGATTCCATAATTATAAATCACCGGCGTGGCTGCCACGACAAGGTCTGGCATGTCGCGCACAAGGAGATCCGCAAACTCCTGATACAGCGGAAAGCCCTGCAACGACGCGTTGTCGATCACGATGTCGCTGAGCAAGCCTCGCGACCGCTCCTTGAGCGTGTCGAGAAAACCCCCCATCACGCTGATGACGACCACCACCATCGCGACGCACAGCCACACGCCGATGATCGCGAACACCGCGATGCGTCGCTTCCGCAGGTAGCGGAGAGTCAGAAAGAGTTTGTACATGCCAGAGGTGACCTTCCGTGGTTCTCGCTAGCGCGGCTTTTGCTGGGGAAACAAAATGACGTCGCGAATGCTCTGACTGTCCGTCAGAAGCATGACGAGCCGATCAATCCCCACGCCCAGCCCACCAGCCGGCGGCATGCCGTACTCGAGTGCCATGACGAAATCTTCGTCCATGATGGCCATCGTTTCGCCCTGGCCTGACAGTTGGTCCGCCAGTGATTTTCTCTGCGCAACCGGGTCGTTCAGCTCCGAGTAGGCGTTGCCCAGCTCCATGCCACACACAAACGCCTCAAACCGCAGCGCGAAATCAGGGTTGTTCGGATCGCGTCGGGTCAGGGGGCAAATCGCCGCGGGATAGTCATGGACAAACGTCGGCTGGATCAGGTGTTGCTCGACGGTCGCCTCGAAAACGTCGTTGATGACGATCGCATCGTCCTTACCCTTGTGATCGATGCCCAGATCAGACGCCTTGGTGCGCACCGCGGCGATATCGGTGATCGACACACCGGCATATTCGCCCAACAGGTCGGCGTACGATCGGCGAGACCAGGGAATCGAAAAATCCAAAGTGTGTTCGCCGAACGGGCGCGTCGTCACGCCGTCCAACCGATCGATGGCAGCCGCCGTCATGCCTTCGACGCGCTCCATCATCACGTGGTAGTCGGCGTACGCTTCGTACAACTCGACCATCGTGAACTCAGGATTGTGCTTCCTGCTGATCCCCTCGTTGCGGAAGTTGCGACTGATTTCGTAAACCCGCTCAAGCCCGCCGACCAACAAGCGTTTGAGGTAAAGCTCCGGGCTGATCCGCAGGAACAACTCCATATCGAGCGCGTTGTGGTGCGTCGTGAAAGGTCTCGCAGCAGCCCCGCCGTACAGCGGCTGCAACGCGGGCGTCTCCACCTCGATGTAGTTACACCCGTTGAGATAGTCGCGGATCGCCTGAATGATGGCGCTCCGCTGCTTGAAGACCTCGCGAACGTCCGGGTTGGCGAACAGATCGACGTAACGATGCCGATATCGCAACTCGACATCCGTCAGCCCATGCCATTTCTCGGGCGGCGGATGCAGCGACTTACAGAGCATGGTCATCCCGGTCGCCCAAATGGTGAGTTCGCCCGTCTTGGTCATGCCCAAGAACCCGTCCACGCCGATGATGTCGCCAAGGTCCAACTGCTTGATCACCGGCCATTGCTCGCGAACCGCCTTTTTCGACAGGCCAATCTGGATGTCGCCGGACACGTCGCGAATAGTGAGAAACACGAGGTTTCCCATCACGCGTTGCAGCACGATACGACCGGCTGCCCGCGTCGTTTCGTCCTCAATCGTCACGCCAGGTTCGAGCGGCAGCGCCGCAGCCCGGTCGCGAATATCGCAAGCGGATTGAACATTCGCAAAACGCTCGCCATAAGGGTCGACACCGAGTTCACGGAGTTTTTCCGCCTTGGCGAGGCGCTCCTGTTTGAATTTATCTTCGTTTGCCATGGAATTCTCGACGGTTTGCCAAGACGCTACGGTGTACCCGAATGCCGGTAGCACAGCCGCAATTCGTACACCCGAAACGTGATCGCGCGATCGGATGGTATCAGCATGTCGAACCGTCGGCAACGCACCCGGCCGCGCGGTGCATGTCGAAACGTGTAGCGAATGCCCGGCGCGACGCAACTTCGCGAGTCGGCAATGTTCTGGACACCGAGCCGATGGTATCCTACCCACAGACGTGTACGACGTGTTTGGGATCGCGTTGGGATTGGGAGACACAAGTGGTGTTGACGAAACGATCGTATCAGCTGGCAATGGCGACGTGCGTGATGATGATGACGGCGATGGTGGGGTGCGCGTTCGATCCCCAACCCGATCCGCCACAAGGCCAATTGTGCGCGGGCATCGCAGGGCTCGCCTGCGACGACGGACAGTTCTGCAAATTCGAAACAGGTTCGTGCGGCATCGCCGACCAATCCGGAGTCTGCAAGAATACGCCGGATTTCTGCATCACGGTCGTCGATCCGGTCTGCGGATGCGACGGACGCACTTACAACAACGAATGCGAAGCTGAACGAGCCGGCGTGAGCGTACAAACCGCCGGCAATTGCCCCTAAGACGCCGGTCTCGCACGATCGCCCCCATTGCCCCATAACGCCGACCCGCTGGGGACAGCACGCTCCATGGTCACCGGCGCCGTCCGATGCATGCCCCCGCCGCGCATATTCGGAACTGGCGGTCGAACTCGACCACCACCTCTTTTCCGATTCGTTCAGAATTCGAGACCTCAACAAGCCGACGACGAGAAAGAACGCGCGCATCGGTGCGCGGTCGGTGTTACCACGTATCGGAGTTGTGCCACGTGTCCAAGACAATCCGGCTCAAACCACAACAGGTCTTCGTCTACGCGCTGGTGGCGGCAATCGTCGCCTTCTACACTATTACAGCCCTGTGGTTCCCCATGGTGTACATCTGGGCGACCTACGAAGACCTCCTCGGCGAGTGGGCACAGTTCTGGTCGCTCGCGCTCGCGACGGTCCTCTCCTTTCGCCTCGCCACGCGCCGAACACCGTTCAGGTGGTTTTTCGGACTCCTGGCAGCCAGTTGCTTTTACGTCGCGATGGAAGAAATATCGTGGGGCCAGCGACTCGTCGGCTTCTCGTCGCCGGAGTTCTTCAAGACCAATAACCTCCAAGGCGAAACCAACCTGCACAACTTTCTCACGGGGCCTTACGCGACGACCCTAAAAGCCGCCATCACATACGTCCTCGCCGCAGCGCTGACGATCTACGGCGTGATGTATCCTCTCGCTCTTCGATGGCGTTTTCGATTGGCCAAATGGGTCAACGATCGAGGCGTGGCTGCACCACCGTTGTACCTGTGGCCTTTCTTTCTCGTTGCTACCGTTCTCGAGTGTGGCCCCTTTCACTTCAACGAAGCTGAGGTCGCCGAACTACTCGTCGGCCTGGCGCTCGCCCTGATGACCGTCCATTACCAATTCTCCCGAACCGTTCAACCCGATTCGCGAGATGTTGAACACCTTCCGCCCGGGACGAGCAAGCGTCTCGCGCGCCGAATCGCCATGGCGACGGCGGTGATCCTGTCGCTGGCCTTCGCAACAACCACCGCCGTGTACGCGTCACCCTCCGGGCGAGCCAGAATCCAAAAACGCCTCGAAAATGGGATCGAAAAATTTGCGGGTCGATACGAGCGATACGAATGCTGGAAGACCGCAGCCGGCCTGTACGTACGCCTATACTCCGGCAGTCCGCGACGCGTCTCCGTCGTGCGAGGACTCGCCAACTGTTACAGTCAAATGGGAGACGAAGTGCGGTTCCAGCGATATATCAAAAAAGCAATCGATCTGGATCTCGCCCGTCTACAAAAACGGCGAACCAGTGCGTCAGCCAACCGTTCGTTGGCACGCACGTATCGCCTCACAGGCCAGTCGTCCAGCGCTGAGAAATGCCTCAAAAATGCCCTCAGGATATGCCTGCGAAGGGTGAAAGAAAGACCGAACGACCCGTCAGCCGCCTACTCGCTGGGTAAAACGTACTCCATGATGGGCCGTCACGGCGCGGCGCTCGCGCAGTATTCGAAGGCATTCCAGCTCAATCGCGCCTCCAAGAGATATCGCAAAGCCTATCTGTCTGCCAAGAAACGAATGCAATAGATCGCCAGGAATCCCCACAGAGTGCGACAGTCAGACCGTTGCCGACAATCGCCAGTCTTGATTGCATGACAGACGGCACTTCACTGAAGCGCAAAGGAAAGAGCGGACACCGCACTGGCGTGGATCGGATCCACGCCGTACGGCATCCGCTCGATTCAATTCGTCCGCGTCGTCCTCGACGCAAAGAGCAATAAAGAAGATTAGCTTCCGTCGAAGACCTTAATCAACTCCGAAATTGTGTACGCACCATACGTATCGCCAACTTCGATAGGCTGGGAACACGACGTGTGGATCGTCACCGGGCCATTCACGCCGTCATCCACCACCGTGTTGGCGTGGAGCTTCGTCTTCCCGGGATCGGGCACGAAGACCAAAACGCCCTGATCACTCGTCACCTGCATCGAAGCAACGCCCATGCAACTCGGGCAACAGTTCACCTTCGGGCGACGTTTGAACTTCAGGTGATTGCCCTTGTCCTCCATGACCAACGTGTCTTCGCCCAAGTTCGGCCCGACCGCCAACCGAACGGTGACGACCGTACCGACGAGTGCAGCCGTATTCGTCGCGTCCTTCGCTTTGAACTCGACTTTGCACCCTTTGAGTTTGACCTTGACGTCTGCCACGCCAATGTTGCCCTCAAACTTGAACTTGCCCTTCGCGGGGTTTCCGTCGGTCACGAACGAGCCAGCCGGAATCGTGAACGATGCGACGTTGCCCTGTCCGTCGTCGATGCTGATGGTGAAATCATCGACCGCCAGATCGAACGGTACGGCGGGGACAAACGATCCACGGATCTTCACATCGTTTCCGTGCGTCTCCGGGAAATCGTCGAAATCCTGATCGATATCGCTGACCGTGTAAGGCCCGAAGACATCGCCAATCTGAATCGCCACGCCGCAAGACGTGTCGACCGTGACAGGCCCGTTCACACCATCGTCGACGACGATCGACGCAGGAAGCGTGTCCTCCTGAACGCCACCGCCCGATCCTTCTTCCGCCTTGAACAGAGAGATCAACTCCTCAGTCCCGTTCATGCTCGTGAACTCGATCGACTCGATGCCGCGGCAGGCTTGATCCTTGGTCCCGATCTTCGCCCGGTTAACGCCGAAACACGATACCAGCACATCGAATCCGCAACTGCCGGAGTTCGCGCAAGTGTCGGCGGCGGTTGCTGCCACGCTCGTGACACCCGTGACGAAGAACGATCCGGAGGGTGGCGTGCTCGTCAACGAGGGGGCGGGGTCGCAGGCGTCCACCGCTGCCGGCGAGAACGTGACCACAGTTCCGCCGAATCCACCCGAGGTGCTGATGACGACCGGGCAGGTGATCGACGGCGCTGTCGTGTCAACGATCGAGATGCTCTGACTCGCAGAGGCAGCGTTGCCCGCCGCGTCCGTGGCTGTAAACGTCCGTGTCACCGCAGACAGCTCGGGACACAGACCGCCCGACGTCGAATCCGTAAATGTAACGCTCGGCGACGGGTCGCAATTGTCGACCGCGGTGGCCAACCCCGCGACCGACGGGTCGGTGGGCTGATCGCACTCAATCGTCGCTGCCGGAGGTGCGGTAACGGTCGGCGCGGTGTCGTCAACAACCGTCAGGCTGGTGATGCACTGTCCGCTGTTCCCCGCAGCGTCGGTCACCGTCACGGTGATCGTGTGCGCCCCAAGGCCAACGGACGTACCCGCTGCCGGACTTTGCGTAACGGAGAGGGACACCGCGTCGGAACAAACGTCGGACGCGCTCACGCCCGTTGTCACATCCGGAATGGTCGTCTGACACGCAGCGTCCGCCGAGGCTGTCACGCCCGGTGGGCAGGTCGCCAGCGGTGCGGTCGTGTCCGCAACCGTCACCACGCGTGACGCGGTGAACGTGTTGCCCGCAACGTCGGTGGCAGTCCATGTCACCGTGGTCGCACCGAAAGGGAAGGTCGTCGGTGCGTCGTTGGTAATGTTGACGATTGGGTCGCACGCATCGGTCGCCGCAGCCATATTGAGAAACGCGACGATCGCAGCATCGGTCGCCGGAACGCCCGTGCTGCCTTGACACTCCACCGTCAGATCAGCCGGCAAACTGGTGAAGGTCGGTGCGCTGCTGTCGACGACATTGACCGTCCGACTGACCTGAGCGGCTGCATTCCCGCACGCATCCGCCGCATCGTAGAGAATCGTAAACGTCGCGGGCAACGACGTGTCGACCGTATCGCCGCCAATCGTCACCGCGATGGGCCCCGCGTCGCAGTTGTCCGTTGCGGTAGCGCCAGGCTCAACGTAAACGTCGCCGACGCAACCAGCCAGAACCACCGTCCCCGCGCCCGTCAACGTGATCACCGGAGGTGTGCTGTCAACCACATTGACCGTCTGAACGCCCGACGCGGTGTTGCCGCACGCGTCGGTGGTCGTCCACGTTCGCGTGATGACCGAGTTCTGCGGGCAAGCGCCGGCGGTCGCGGAATCCGACGCGGTAATAAGCGGGACTGCGTCGCAGTTGTCCACCGCGGTGGCGGTCCCCGTAGCGGCGGGACTGCTGTCCGCATCGCATGATACGGTGGCATCGGCAGGAAGCGTCAGCACCGGCGGCGTGGAGTCAATCGCCGTGATGAGTTGCGTCGCCGACACCGAATTGCCGCAAGCGTCGGTTGCGGTCCACGTCCGGGAGATCGTGGAGCCCTGCGGGCAGGTACCCGCCGCGACCGAGTCGGACGAACTGAGCGTCGGGGCAGCGTCGCAATTGTCGGTGGCCGACGCCTGACCCGTGGATGACGGATCCGTGGACGTACCGCACTGAACCACCACATCCGCCGGAGCAGTGAGCACCGGTGGGGTCGAGTCGACCACGGTAATCGTCTGGACAGCCGACGCGGTGTTTCCGCAAGCGTCGGTAGCGGTCCAAGTCCGCGCGATGGTTTTGGCTTGCCCGCACGCCGTACCCGGTGTCACAACATCTGTAAAGGTAAACGCCGGTGCAGCATCGCACGTATCGCTGGCGGTGGCCTGACCGGTGTTGCTCGGGTCGGTCGACGCGTCACATTCGATCGTCACGTCGGCAGGTATCGTCAACGATGGGGCCGTCGTGTCGACAGTCGTGATGATCTGATCGCACGAAGCCGCACTGCCCGCGGTCCATGTTCGTGTGATGGTCTCCGTCCCACCGCATGCCGAGACGCTGACGTCGGTAAACGCGGTCGGAACGCTCGTCCCCAAGCAATCGTCGACGGCCGTCGCACTGCCAGCCGCAGCAGGACTCGTGTCGCCGCCGCACGCGACCGTCAGATCCGCCGGGCAGGTGATCGTCGTCGTGCCGCTGCCGGCACCTGCGATGCTCGCGACGTAAATCCCCGCGTCAAAGTTGGAGAATCGCACCAAGAACGCAACCTGATTGCTATTGTTGAGTGATTCATAGTGTCCCTGCCGCACGTCGAAACCCGTGTGCACTTCGAAACCGCGGTTGCCGGTGGTCAAGAAGCTTCCGCCCAAGTCCGTCGGCGCGGTCACGTCGTCGGCGATCCGATCAAGCGTGCCCGAGCACGCGTTGAAGAAATAGAGGCCGAATATCGTACCCACGCCGTCGTTGCCATTCGCTCCGATCACCATATTGCCGGAATCGTTGATCGCCGGCGATGCAAACTCAGTGAATCCATTGAACACCGACGGTGCAGCCCGCCCCGGCGGGATGATTCCAAGCGTGTTGATCACCAGTGCGGGAGCGCCCGCCGACAAATCGGTCGCGTACATGCCGCCGTTGCTTGGCGTCGGCGCGTTGTCGAACGCAAAGAACCCCAGTTGTCCGGTCGCATTGATCGGCGCACCGAGCATCGATCGGAAATTCACGCCCGCAGGCCTGCCCGGCACGGCGAAGCCGCCCAGGTTGTCCACCACAAGCGACGGCGCTGCACCATTCACGTCGCTGGCATAAAGGCCTTCCTGCGTACTCACCGAATGCTTTGCATGGAACACGACAAGGCCGGAATCCGTCACGTCGTAATCGCCAAAAAAACCGCCGAAGGACGCCACCGTCGCCGACCCCGTCGGAGCCGCATCGAACTTCAACGCAACGATCGTCGGATTGGTTCCGCCCGCCAGCGGAACCGCGAACACACCGCTCCAAAAGACGGTCGTCGCAGGAAGGTGTGCCGTCCCTCGAAACACCACGTGACCCGTGTCCGTCAGCGCGGGGGCAGCCGTGTTGATGCCGCTCAACACCCAGCCCAAGTTGCGGTTGGGAAGCGTGCCAGTCGTGAACCCAAACGATTCGGTCCCATCAACCAGTCGCACCAGCGGACCGCCCGCAACGGTGGTCGCGTAAAGACCGATCTGGTCGAACGAATCCGAAGGGCGACGAAACCGCCCCAGAATGACAACGTCACCGTTGTTGTTCAGCGACGCCACCAGGATCGACCGATCCAACGAAAACTCAAATAACGAAAACTGCGTCGTCGGAAATCCAGGCACCATGTCGGTGCTGTCCGCGAGCTTCACGATGGGGCCGCCGGCAATGTTGGCAGCGAAAATGCCGTTGCCACCGCTGAACGACGCAAAGAAGACGACGTCGCCGACATCGTTAATGAGCGGAGCTTTAAACAGCGAAAACGCCGTACCCGCCGGCTGACCGGGAACCGCAAACGTCGGAACACCGGGACTCGCCATCGTCCCGTCCACCAACACGCCCAACGGCATGCCGGGTCGCTTGACGTAGATCCCCGCAGCCACCGGCCCGATGCCCTCGAAGACGACCACGCCGGACTCATTGATCGATGGACGCGAGAAGTTCGTACTGAACCCCGACGCGCCCACTTGGCCCGGAACGGGATCGCCCTGCCTCGCCACCGGATCAAATACCGTCGCCGCACCTGCAGTCGATACAACAACAGACAGCACTACGATTGCTCTGGACAACGCTCGAATCATGGGTTCCGCCTCCAAATAAACCGCTACAAAGAAACCTCTCAATGCCCTCGCCCGACCGACGCGGCACTGCTCGCCAAAGCTCGCCAAACACAAGCCACCATTGCCGTACCCGTGGCGACTTGACTTCCTTCTATGAAATGAGTGGCCGAACAGGCCGAGTTCTTCCTTTCCGCCACGCACCCGGCAGGCCGTACGCGTAACGCTCAGTGTGCGCGTCGATACGACGACCGACTCCTCGCCTCACGAGTCATCAAGCCGTTCCGTCGCGCACCAACGCTTGTCTTGAGTAGGGAATCACCACGCCTCGCCCTCCGTTTCCACGCTTGTTCGATTTGACCGAATCGCCGCGGATCGACTTCTGGATGACGGACACCGCTAAGGAATCGACGGCGAACCGAAGTCGTCATGTTAGGCCAGTCAGACGATCTCGACGTTACGAGCAAACTCGTCAAGCCCGATAGAAGTGCACATGATAGCAGACCAGGTACGTAACTTCAAACGCACCGACTCGCTTCAACGGTGCGCACGCGCTTTCTTGAACCCGGTCGCTCGATCACCAATTGAACATCTCAGCCTCTTGCTTGTAGAATCACGCACGCCGACGCGTGACCGGCAGCCTCGCTCGGTTGGTCAAGCGCCCGCACCGCGTGACCGATGTATAGGCAAACATCTTCCGGCCAACCAACGGAACCAGCGCTACCATGACCGACCAAAACGGAATGACGATCCCTACCGAGGCGGTTCGATACATCCTCTTCCAACGAACCAGCCACCAGAGCAAGCTGTTCAAGGCCATCTACAAGCTAAGCCCCTTCCCCATTTACAACCGTGTCGTCGGGTGGGAATCGTTCTTTCGGTCCGCAAGCATCAAGCGCCGCTTCGCGAGCGATATGAAAACCGAGTACCAGGACATCGCCGGCGCCCTGCCGGAGACATGCTCGTCCGTCCTCGACATCGGCTGCGGCGTTGCCGGAATCGACGTACTGCTCTTCCGACATTTCAAAGGCGAGACAAGCCCGACCTTCCACCTGCTCGATAAATCCGCCGTCGATTCACGCGTCTTTTACGGATTCAAGCAGCAAGGTTCGGTCTACAATTCTCTCGAAGCTGCCCGGCAACTCCTGGTGGACAACGGCATACCCATTGACCAAATCCATCTCCAGGAAGCCACCGACGACAGCACGATCGAGTTCGGCCGGCAATTCGACCTCGTGATTTCGCTGATCTCGTGGGGATTCCATTATCCCGTATCCACCTACCTCGACCAGGTCGACCAGTGCATGCGACAAGGCGCTCATCTCATCCTGGACATTCGAAAAGACACCGACGGCCAAAAGTTGATCAACGATCGCTTCGACAACGTCAAGACGATTTCCGCCAGCGATACGAAAGTCCGCCTGCTGATCGTCAAGTAATCCGCCGCCCGTAGCGTGCAACCCGCCCGACAATCGTCGCCAAGAAATCAGCGCGCAAGATGTAGCCAAAAACGCAAAATCACGTCACGCAAAGTTTCAATGTCCTTAGTCAGTTGACCGTAACCGACCGCCGCCGCCCCAGCATCCACCCACCGCCTGCCAGCCCCGCATGACGACACATTTTCGGACCATGCCCGAATCGCACCAAAGACGCCGCCAAACTCCGATATCACGCTTCTCATTGGCGTTTTAGGCCGACAGATTGTAAAGCGATTACGGGGCAGCCGCAGCACGTCATACGGGTTCCGAGAATCGTCGCGTTGGACGGACAGGTGTTTCACTGCTTCAGGAGAAGACGGCATGAAAGAAAGAATGGGTTGGACGTTTCTAATCGCGGGATCACTTCTGGTATCAGGCTGCGCCCCAAAGCAAACAAGCTTCACCCCCCTTGCCGTAAGATTCGTCGCACCGACAGGACCCACATCATTCACCGATGACGGATCCACCACCGGATCGAAGCTGGTCGCCGATAGCTCCGACGTCGGGCTGTCAGATTCTGACCAACGTTTGACCCCCGGCATGGACGACTGGCACGTCATGCTGTGGGGAGGCTCGTTCGACGGAGCCGACGTCACCCTCGCCAGCGCTCCGCTCCAGCCCGGACACTACACGTTCGGATTCTGGGACGACGACCACGACGCCCCGCTCCAAGGGGCGGTCCAGGTGAACACCAACGGTACCGATCTGCTCGACACGTTGCAGCGTTGGCGACAAGCGCTGCCCAAACAAAAGGAATGGCTGGCCTACGATTTCGAACTGAAGGGAAAACTCAACACGCCCGATGCCACCGTGTTTAAATCGTTTGCTCGCCAGCTCCGAGCTTTCAACCGGCTCGAACGACGCCTCGACGAAGTCATCGCCTCCGAACAGGCCATCCAAAACGAACAAAACGAACGCAACCGCCAATTCCTACAGAAGACGCGAATTCTCGTACTGCCCGGCGGAACCGCCTTCTTCGAGCCGACCACCCGACCGGCGTTCACCGAGAACGACGTCAAGACCGTTCGCTCCGGCCAAGAGGTCACCAAGCTCATCATGATGACCGACTACAACAATGCGCGAAATCGGTTACGCATGGTCAACCGTCTCTGCCGCGACCTGACCGGATGTCGCTCCGTCCTGGGCGAAGAAGTCGATCGCCTCGAACGCCGAAAACGGTTCCTCGCCTTCACCGATCACGTCTACGATCACGATCGCAAATTCGTTGAGAACGAGATGCGGCTGCAGCAAACCCTTGCCGCCATCGATCACCTCAACGAGCAAATCGAAGACCTCCGAGACCGCCGACTCGCCATCGCCTTCACCACCGCCCTCGTCGCCGACGACGCGTCCTTCAGTCCCCTTCACGAGGAACAGCGCGACCTCGAGCAGGAACGCATCGTCATGCAGGCCAAGAAGAAACGCCTCGACCTGCTCTTCGACGAATCCACCGAAACCGGCCCGCGCCGAATCGCGATCGAACGACAGCGGCAACGTTTCATTCGGGCGACCGAGACCGTCGATCGGCAGTTGGCCATGCTCGACGAAGCCCGCACCGTCCTCACCGCGATGAAAGACTCCACCGATGTCATTCATCGCGAGGGAAACTCGCGGCTCTTCACCGCCGGGTTCGTCAGCACCAACACGCCGTTCAGAATTCGGGAAGCAGTTCAGCGAGAAGCGCTCATGAGTGTTCGATTGACGGCCGTCGACGGAAAGTTCACGCCCGCCGGCGCCAACAATCCGACCACTGCCCGCACGGCGTCGTTCAAAAGCTCAACCGGCCAATAGCCGCCGAGCTTCGTACCACAGTCGCACCGCGCCGACGTGAAACAGCGTAACACCGCATCAACGTCGTCGCGTACATTCGAGCAGCACTAGGGGGTCTGACGGGCACGACAAGCCTCGTCAGGCCCCCTTTTCCTATCGATCCCGCGGGCAACCAACCCCAAGCCCACACACGTCCCCTCGCTGCCGGTCCCATAGAACGTACCCATTCGCCCCCGTCGACCGACGATGATCCACCACCGTTTCAGACCTTTGCCCCTGCCCGCCCCCAATCGTATGCTGCCTTACGACTCGCGCCCAAAGCGCGACGGCGCGAACGTCGCATTCGACACACTTCCACATCTTAACCGTTCGGGGACGCAGGGCCTGACGTTCGAAAAACCGGGTGTAACCACGCGGACCGCCATCGAAGCGCGACGCGCGTGACCGATCAACGCGACGCGTCAAGTGCGCCAAGGCCGGAGAACAGACCGTGCACTTCAATCGCCGAACCGTACGTTGTATCGCAGTGGTCTCCCTGAGCGCCGCCGCCGCCGTGACCATGTGCTGCGCGAAGCAATCCTCGTGGGGTTCCACGGCAGGCTTGGTCCCACAATCCGCCCTCGCCAGAACCCTTCCCCTCCCCGAATCACGTCACCCCACCATCGCCACCGACGAGGAACCACTCGACCTCCTCCACCGGGCACGTGCTCGCTACGACCGCTCTGTTCGGACCTACCGTTGCGTTCTCACGCGGCAGGAATTCCTCAACGGCCGTCTCAACCAGCCGCAACAAATCGCCGTCACATTTCGCCAGTCACCGCTTTCCATCGGCATGGATTGGATTCGCAACCCCGGCCGCGTTCGACGCATCGTCTACGTCAAAGACCGCGACCGAGGGCCCAATGGCGCTCAACGCGCACTCGTCGAGCCCGAGGGAACGCTCGCGCGGCTCGTCACGCGGCGGTTCCCCATCGAAATCCACAGCCCCACGGCTCAAAGTGCCAGCCGCTACCCCATCGACCAATTCGGATTCCGATCCACCATCGACCGCCTGATCCGCGTCTGCGAAAAAGCCCGCCAACGCGGCGATCTTCAATTGACGTTCGCTGCCGACGGCGAGGTCGACGGTCGACCCACCTTCGTCATCGTACGCCGACTTCCATACACCGGACCGGACGGAATGTACCCCGACGCCCTGCTCGTCATCCACCTCGACCGAGAATGGCTGCTCCCGGTTGCGATGCACTCCTACTCCGACGCGAACGGACAGTTCCTCCTCGGTAGCTACGTCATCACCAAGGTACGCCTCAATCCCAAGGTCAACGACTCCACCTTCGAGTTGTAGGCCGAACTCAACCGAGTGGTGATGTCTTCGGGCGGATCGGTGACACTTTTGGCCGCCGGTGGTAGGGCGGGTGGTTCTCCCGGCAGCACCGGGAGGTTCACCTGCCACGCGAGGATGACAGGTCAACGTTTCGCTGACGCGAAACAACGACCTGCCCTACGGTTTATCCCAATCGCCGATTCTGTCACGCCCCCTATTCGGGCTCCCTCTTGGACCACGCTCTCGACGCCCCAGCGACGCGCCATCGGTCAAGACCCCGCATCCGACCGCCGTCGTGCTCCAGGCAAGACGAACGACTCGCCTCCACCTCTGGACGAACGCGATCGCAGCCGCGAGAATCCCGGCGACTTGAAACTCCGCTACGGCGACCGTTGGTGATCGTCAACCGGTAGCGGCGGACCCATACAACCGCGTGCAAAACGGACGATTCCATGAACTTCGCCACCAAGGCCATTCACGTCGGACAAACCCCCGACGCAACCACCGGAGCAACCGTACCCCCAATCCACGTCACCACCACCTACACCCAACAATCTCCCGCCGAGCACAAGGGGTACGAATACTCGCGGTCCGCGAACCCCACGCGAAGCAATCTCGAAGCCGTCCTCGCCGCCCTTGAAGAAGGACAAGCCTGCGCCGCCTTCGCCTCAGGCCTCGCCGCCACCAACACCGTGCTGCACACACTGCGCCCCGGCGACCAAGTTCTCGCCTACGCCGACGTCTACGGCGGCACGTACCGTTTGCTGGAACAGGTCTTCGGTCATTGGGGTCTCAAAGCGCGATACACCGACAATCCCAACGTCGACGCATTCACCGAACTCGTCGACTCAAACACCAAGCTCATCTGGATCGAAACACCGACCAACCCCCTGCTTCGCGTGCTCGACATCCAAGCCATCGCCGACGTCGCGCACAACGCAGGCGCCAAACTCGCCGTCGACAACACCTTTGCAACGCCCGTCCTTCAACGCCCCATCACGCTGGGCGCTGACTATGTCGTCCACAGCACGACGAAATACATCGGCGGCCACTCCGACGTCATCGGCGGCGCGGTGATCGTGAAGGACCGATCCGATCTCGAAGCCATCTCGTTTCATCAAAACGCCGCCGGCGGCGTGCCAGGCCCTTTTGACGCGTACCTCACACATCGAGGAATCAAAACGCTCCACGTCCGGCTCGACCGGCACTGCCAAAACGCCCAGACCATCGCTAAACATTTCACGAACCATCCCAAGCTCGATTCGGTCATCTACCCAGGACTTCCGTCCCATCCCGATCACGAATTGGCAGCGCGCCAGATGTCCGCCCCGGGCGGCATGGTTTCGCTCACCATCAAAGGCGGAAGAGAACCAACGTATCGATTCTGCCGCGCAACCAAACTCTTCTCGCTCGCCGAATCGCTCGGCGGCGTCGAGTCGCTTCTCTGTCACCCCGCCTCCATGACCCACGCTTCCATCCCCAAGGAACTGCGCGAAGCCCGCGGCGTGACCGACAGCCTCGTCCGACTCAGCGTCGGCATTGAAGACGCGACCGATCTGATCGCCGACTTGGAACACGCCCTCAGTGAGTCATGATCTCGCGACCGATTCCCCCTACCACGCCCGGCAAGTCCACAGCCACGGGCCCAACTACACCGAATCGGCTTCGTCGTTCTCATCACCGCTGATGGCGTCACCATCACAGACACGCGCTCGGCCTTCGAGCGTCGAATCTCCCGGATGCTCGTGATCGTACATGTGCTCGGGCATCTTGCCCGCCAGCCATGCCGGGTTCATCGGGTACACCGAGGGGCTAAAGACGGTCCCGTAGATATGCCAAACAAGAATTGCCAGCGTCGCCAGCCATGCTTCGCAGTGGTGAATCACGAGCACAACATCCAACACGCCCTTCGTGCACCCCCACGATTCAACGAAGTAGTTGTCAAACCAAAGCACAAGCCCGGTCGCTGTCATGATGACCGCCCCCCAGATCAGCGCCCAGTACTCGCACTTTTCCATATAACTGAACCTCCCGAAACGAGGCTGCGCACCCCGCCGCCCCAGAAAGAACAGCGCGTTTTGCCCGATGTGCACCAGGTCCCCTTTCGAAACGATCATGTCGCGCAGCCACCCTCGCCCACGGCGTGTGAAGAGATACAACAGGTGCCAAATCGCCCAGATCATGAAAAACACCGCCGCCACCCGGTGAATCGTGCCGCGTACCACGAAGCCTTCTCCACCGTTCCAGCCAAACAGAATCTGAACCCACCACGAGTCCGAGAACCGGAGCGAAAAACCTGAAATCGCTAGCACAATAAACGACAACATCAGAATCCAATGCTGCGCAGTCTCTCCAGCCGTGAGCCGAATGACATGCTTCGTCCCACTCAGCAATCGGCAATGACGAAACCAGTGCCCCATGTTGTGAACCAGCATGAGGCCAATCGTGATGACAATGAGCCAGATGTAGAAGACGGTGAAGAATTCCGCCCATCCGGTCTTGCCTCCTTCGTCCGCCGCGTGGATTGGCCCTTGCGCGAGCACCTCCGAAATCCCAGGATGGCAGCGACCACAAGTACTCTGAAGGTTCGCCGGGTATATCGACGATCGCGGATCGGTGTGAGGCAGGATGCGGTGGCTACCGTGGCACGACGCACAGTTGGCCACCCGAACATCACTCGCCTGGCGCTTCAGCCCGTGGTAGGAATCCACATAAGAATCCAGCCGCCCGGTCGAGTTTCCATATCGTTCGTCAAGGGCTACCGATTCGTGACACGGCGCGCACGTTTTTTCAGCGAGACGAGCTGCGCTCACCGGCGATCGCGGATCGGAGATCGGCAGAATGCCATGCTCACCGTGGCAACTCGTGCAAACCGGTGCGTCCATTTCACCGTTCTTAACTGCCTGCCCATGAACACTCTCCCAATAATCCTTCGCTGCTTCTTGGTGACACTTGCCGCAAGTGTTGGGAATATTTGAGAAATAAATCGAAGATTCCGGATTCAACATGCTAAGAATACGATGGGCCGTCAGTTGCCCGTCCGTAGTCTTGGCAGAGTGGCAGTCCACGCACACGGCTGCACCCGGAACGCCGCGCAGGACCGCCTCGCCATGAACGCTTGTTTCGTACAGCTTGAGTGGGATCCCACGAAGCTCGGTGTACTTCTTTAGAATGTCCGTGTTGGTGTGACAAGCCTTGCACGTGCCCGGCAAGTTCGTCGGGTTGGTGCGCGAGTGCGTATCCGACGACGGAAGAACGTCGTGTGCACCGTGACAGCTCCAACATTTCGGAATGTCAGGATTGCTCCCGACCTCGAGACGACCGTGCATCACAAAGATGTCCGCCTCTTCTTCATGACAGTCCCCACACGACACCGCCCCAACGGCTTCACCGTGTGGCTTGGGTGACGACGCATCCACCGAATCCATCGAGATCGATTCGTGACAATCCGTACAGTCAAGCGAGGCATGGGACGACGCAGCCAGAAGAACGTTCGGCGGCTGCGATAGCCCCTTGTCCACCGAAGATTGATGACAATCCGTACAACTTTGAGAAGCTTCCACCTGCGCCGACACGCCCGTGACAATCGCCGTCGTCGCCCCCCAAGCCCATAGAACTCTCCCCATCCAAACCGCTCGGCTCGATCCACTCATGGCTTGTACTCCACGACAGCCGTCCACCCGCACGCCGTTCCGTGCAAACGATCTGCCACAAGTCGAAACCGGCAAGCAGCGTTCCTCAGTTGCGAACGCCATATGGGTAACCGACAACGTCGGACGAGCGGGCTTGCGTCAAGCTAGCCGCAACCGCAGGGATAGAGGCCGCATGAGTACCGCAGAGAGATCTCACGCCCACCAATACAGAACTGCGTATTAGGTGGCCCCGATTCATCCATACAAACTGACGCCGTGGTACGTGGATTGCCGCCCTCTTACGCGGGGAATGTCACGTATTTTGACTCGGCCAACCACCGGGCAGACGGGCAAGGTGAGGTGACGGACTTGTGAAAACGAGCCGTAGCGACGCCGTGCCGCTATGGCACCAGTAGTTCGGACTACGGAGACTCCAGCCATGAAGTCGAACACCACAAACACCCGCGGGGCACGAATCAGGTTCTGCGCCGGAATGCTCGGATCGACGGCAATGCTTTGGACCATCGGATGCCCTTCCATTCCAACTGCATCCACTCCTTCCGGCCCGGTACCGAATCCTTCCAGTCTTTCAGTTCCAGATACGGTGCAGGCGATTATCCAAGACAATTGTGTGGGCTGCCACGTGACCAGGCCTGCGAACCATACAGGCGACAGAGACGTCCAACAGTGTGGAATCTGCCACAGACCCTATGGCAACACCGCCACCTTCACACATACGGCGAGCACGACGGGATGCACTGGGTGTCACCCTATACCAGACGAAACCCATTTCTTTCTGCGGGACGACGAGAACCAACTCGCATTAAAGCCTGACGCCACCAACGACTGCATCGCTTGCCATCGGGATGGCAGCACAAACTCCATCGGTCGAGGACGCCCAGCTCTCGACAGCGACGACGCAATCATCGCGACGGCGCGCGAAGGAACGCTTCGTAGTTGGATCCAGCCTGGTGGATTTATGGCCAAATATCTCGGCGATGATCAGGTCGCGACCATTACCAACTGGATCGATTCCACGTTCGGGAATCGTGAACTGGGATACGACCCTTATCTCGACGCTGCCAAGATCGCTAACGACTTTCAGATCAACGGACGCGGTGATGATCCCGTTTGGGAGAGAGCCACCGAACAGATCGTGAACGTCGAGCCAACTATCTTCACAGCAGCACGCCAGATCAAACTCAAAGCATTGTACTCCGACACAACTCTATACATGCGCGTTGAATATGCAGATTCGACGCTCAGCATGACTCGCTCCGCATCCTGGGTTCTTGACAACGAGACGTGGCGACACCCGATAGCCACAACTGAGAACGACAAACAGTCTGAAGACCGTGTCGCCGTGCTGTGGAACATGAGCATTCCAACGTTTCGCGAAAGGTTTGGCTGCGCGATCAAGTGTCACGGAAATGTTCCCGGTTCTGCCGCCTTTACTGATTCCTCGAACGCCGTCGGCGACATTTGGCATACGAAGGCCCACCGTGGCCTGGGTCTGTTTGGAGGGGTCATCAACAGTCCGGTGACTGTGGACACGACCGGCGAGGCCTTCGAAGTGACGGCCGGGTCGGTGACGCTGCAAGGCTTTCTCGACGACAAGCGCATTGTCTGGTACCGGGACTTCGACGACGGCTTCGACACGGAGGATTCAGGACGTCGCGGAGACGCCGGCAAGAAAGTGTACGCGAACAATCGCAATACAGACAAGACTTCTCCGCTCTGGATGGAGACCACTCCAACGGACTGGATCGACGCCATGGTCTTGACTCAAAGCGAGATTGATTCAGGCGAGGCGATAACAGCCGATCCGATCAGCGAAGCGTACGACGCTGCGACGGTGAGCGCAGCTTGGGGTCGTTACGCAGCTTTCGAGGCAGTCGTCCCCGAACGGATTCTCAGTGATCCGGAAGGCAGTCGCGGCGATGTGCTCGATTCGGCTACGTGGACGAATGGCATTTGGGTGCATGAGTTCAAACGACAACTTCGCACCGGAAACACGGACGACGACGTACAGTTCGATCCGAACGGTGCAACGGAATACGAGTTCTCCATTACAGTGTTCGATAACAGTGGCCGTGGCGAGATCCCGCCAGGGCACACGACTTATGGAGAAGGGCAGTACCAGGTTCTACGTTTTGTGCCATAGTGCGCGCCGCGCACAGGCCGCAATAATGACCCGTTCCACGCTGCGCGCATGTGAGCGGATCGGGGAGGTCGAATCATGATACGATTCACGAGTTTATCCAAAGTCTCTCTGGCTGTGCTTGTTGTGGGGATGTGCCCTCTCCTGGGCGGTTGCCCTGGGACGGTCCCGCCTCTCTCTCCTCCAGTACCCGCTCCGCCTCCGGCTCAGCTCCCTACGGCTGTCGTTTCAACCCTGGACTGCTCGACGTGCCACCCGGACGTTCAAGCTCGATGGCTCGCAAGCGCCCATGCCGACAGCCAGGGCGATGTTGCGGGCGAACTGTCCGAAGAACGGATTCTACAGACTCCGAATGATGTGCTCCACGGAGACGACCCGGAGAACTGCATCGCGTGCCACGGTCCCGCAGCGATTCTGGCAAACGATGGAATGAGCGAAGAAGAAGCAATGAGCTACTTCTTCACGACTTCCAACGGGACATTCACGCAGGACACAACTGCCAGCCATGCCGTCGAGTGGCCGAGTATCGATTGTACGACCTGCCATGACGTGCCCGACGATCATCCAGCGAGTTTACCTCTCTTATCACTTCTAGATTCGACGATAGGCAAATACAACCCCGCCGCCAATGCCAGCGCGCTCTGCGGACAGTGCCATGGCGATCTCCGATTCGCCGACACCGATCACCTCACCTACGACGCGTGGTCGGCCAACAAGCATAATGACACGCAGACGGATGTCGCTGCTGAACTCGCCGAAGAGCGATCCGGTCAGACGCCAGACGACGTGGTCCACAGTGACGACCCCGAGAATTGCATCGCCTGCCATTCTCCAACTGCCGTCCTGGCCAATGGCAAGATGACCGAAGTAGAAGCTTTGGACTACTTCTTCACCACCAACAGCGGGATGTTCACCGAAGAGACGACGGCCGCCCACAGCGATGAATGGCCGAACGTCGCCTGCACTGCCTGCCACGATCCGATGAATCCCCGACAACCGTCGTACCTTAACGCGTCCACCAGAGAGTATGAGCCAATGCAAGACGCAAGCACGCTGTGTGGACAGTGCCACGGCAACCTGCGTTTTTCGGACACGGATCACCTCAGCTACAACGTCATCAGCGGTAAAGGGGCAGTCGGAGTGGACGACCATCAAACGATGCCCGGCATCTCCTGTACAGATTGCCATATGTTCGTTAGTGACGTTGACGGCAGCAACTCGGCCATGTTCCATGGTCACAGCTTTGCCGTGACAGTGTCGGAAACCGACGGTGCGAGCACGACCGCGTGCACGCACTGCCATGATACCTTTGATACGGCAACGTCCAACGGAATCGTCGAAGGATGGAAGTCGAGCTTCACATCCATCGATGCTACCGCCCAAGCCAACGTCTCGGCAGCTGTGCAGGCGATGACTGGGAGCACGGATGCATCCTTGCAAGCCGACTTGGAAGAGGCCCAGTTCAACCTGAATTATGCGGAGTCCGACGAGAGCGGAGGTGTCCACAATCACAACTATCTCATGTCGTTGCTGAACGACGCCAACGACAAGGCCTTGGGGATTCTGTCTTCCCTGGGACAATAACGTGGAGGAGCGCAGGTCGCGGCGAAGTCGCGCCGATTCTCGCGTCGTCACGGATTCTTCGTGCAGAAGGCGCCGAAATCGCGGAAAAACGCAAGCGAACAGACCACTCGGAATCGGAGACGAGATCGTGTCATACTCTGCCTCGCCGCGACCGCGCCGACCTGAAAGGACGTAGTTCCGTAACCCCAAACGCCGCGTGAAACTGATTGCTACAGAAACGTATGATGCATGTCGGGCTTGGGTTTTGGTAGGTTGAGCGACACGATACGGTCGCCAATGCGGATTTCGTGGACGATCTTGTTCAGCGGGTCCATGCGGCAACGCGGCTCGCACTGGTGTACGTTCAGTTCTTGCAGAATCTGCTTGCGACGTTTGCCCAGCCAAACGTCCTTGAATGAGTGCGCTCGCAGGTTACCGAACTTGAACGCATCCGCCTTATGGTTATTGCAGATGTACAAGTCGAAGTCCGCTTCGAGCACCGCATTCGACTTGTGCCCCGGGCAGTCGTCGTAGGCTCGGTCGTCTTCCCCGGTGAACACGGTCTCCATCTGTCCCACCTTGGCGTACACTTTGAACTTTTCGTCCTCAAGCTCCTTGGCCTCCAGCATCAACTCCCGCGCCGCTTCGATCGACAGTGTGTTCTCGAGTTGGTTCGGCTTGTCCGGAGCGACGTATGCCGGCTTGACCTCGTAGTAGTCCAGTCCCAGTGACTTCGCCAGCCGGGCGCCTTCAACGACGTCCGCTGCGGAATAGCTAGCCAGCACAAACTGACTGCCGAGCGTCGGAAGCAGTCGATTGCCTCTGGCTTTCACAATCCGCGCGATATTGTCAACCACACGCTCGTAGTCTCCGTTGGCATGGACGGTGTCGTGCACTTCTCGCGACGCGCCGGTCAGGCTGAACCGGCAGAACGTCATATGGTCTCCAATTGCCCGCGCAGTCTTCTCCGTCACGCACGATCCATTCGTGAACATTCCAACATCCACACCACGTTGCTTGATTCCTGAAATGATGTCCGCAATACGCGGGTGCAGTGTCGGCTCGCCCGAGCCAACCAGCGTGCAAGACAGCAGACCCAATCCCCGCATCTCGTCGACGATCGCCATGAGACGGTCAACGTCTATTCGCGTACGAACGATCTCCTTCGCGTCGAACATCGATCGCGCGGCATAGCAGAACGTGCAATCGTGATTGCAGTAGTTCACAAGCCCGAGTTGCATGTGCAACGGAAAAGCCTCCTCACACTGCACCAATTTGTTCAGGTGCTCGGGAAAGTAGTGAACCTTGTCAAACGACAGCCTGTCGATGCTCGCGCCCGCAGTTTGCATTGATCGGTTCCCTCGACGGATGGTCGCTGCGCGTCGCATCCGACGCCGCCCTCGTCCGCAGGTCTAGATAAAAACTCGTCAACGTACTCACATGGCTACGAACGTCGTAGTCACAGCGAGCCGTCCGCACATGCTCACAGAGCTGGCTCGTATCAATGTCTCGAATCCGTCGACCCCATTCGCAGACCCCCAGTTTGCCAACGTCAATGCCGCTATCATGGCGGCCGACAATTCTCGCCTGGAACGAATCCGGAATCAGATTGTGTACGATCGGCAGTCCGGCGTCGATGTAGTCGAACAGTTTGTTCGCCGACGAATAGCGAAACTTAGCAGGCTCGAACACGTCGTGCCCACTCGGCGGAGCAGCGAACTCATTAAATACGTGAATGCCCAAGTCGTACTGCGACAACACTCCCACCAATCGATCCGGCGTCACAGGCCTGTGCAGTGTGAACAACTGCGTCGTACGTTCCAACTCGCGATACTCGGCGTACACCTCGTCAAACGCGCCCCCCATCGCGTCTACCGACGGATGGAGGTGAAAGTGCAATCCCTGTTCCGACATTGCCTTCGCAAGCCACATGCGGTAACCGCTGGCCGCGAACGGATCGCGCTGTTCAACTTCATTCGCAACCTTGCCAACGTACGCAATGTGCAAACGCTCATCTCCGGACCGCTTCAATGGTAGCGGCTCGTTCCAGCAATAGTCCGGAAACAAGACCTGACGGCGATATTGATAGCCCAACGAGCCCGCCAGATAGTCCGCCTCCTCGCTCCGACAGCAAACGCCATCCGCCCGTTCCAGGCAATATCGTTCGCGCTGCGCCTCGTCCTGCCACTCAGGGTGCGCAGCGTGCGCTTCCGCCGTGTACATCCCCGCCATAAGATCGTACGAATCAACCACAACCACGCCGGGGCGGTGTCGAAGGAAGTGCTCCGCTACTCGATAGTCGCTATTGACCATCACGTGGTAAACCACCGGCGAGTAGTCGCACGCAAGTCGCAGTGCTTCCCACGCATCTCCATATGTTCGAGCAATGTGAAAGTAGTGAGACGTATCAAACGTCGCGGCGGTGCGGTGCAGCAACACCGTCTGCCAACCCGCCGACTGAAGCGCCAGCCCCATCTTCGCCTCGCGCGATCCCGGATAATCCGAGACCATCACCACCAGCCGATCGTCTGCCGGGCGACAACGATCCATTCCGCCCACCCGCCTTAACGCTTCGGCTCGGTCGTCCGTCTTGTCGTACGGACCGATCGGCAAGTTGGCGTACAAACGCACGATCTCAACCGAATTACCCCACAGCGCCCGACATCGCTCAGACAATTCCGCCTCCCACCGATCGGACGAGATCAGAATCGCGCCCACCGACTCGATGTCCACCTCGTCAGGCCGGCGAACCGCGATGCCGTGAATGAACGCTTCTTTCGGATCATCGTCGATGATGCAAGCGACCGCCGGACCGTCCAGACCTTCAACCGCCGACAGCAGCCATCGCGTGTGAGCACCCCCGCCAAACAGACACAGCGGCTTCGCGCCGCCCAGCCGATGGCTGAGAAGCTGCCACACCGTCCGCACATAGGGTGTCAAAAAAAGGTCAGCCACGATATCTCTTACGAGCGCCCAGGTCGCGCCCGATCCCGCTCGTCAACGACCGTCGACCCGCCGCACCATCGTCGACGACCCGCAACACGAAGATATCGCCATCTGTGTCAAAAAACGTGAACGATTCGCCCGCTCGAAGTCCTGCCCGCGTAGGAAGTTCGGATACCGAAGCTACTGCGGTTGCTGCCAGGCAACATCCCGTCGATGCCCAGACCACAGCGCGTTCGACCCGTCGAGTCTGAACGACCCATCATCGTTGATTCCATAGCCCAACTTCGTCGGTGTTCGCGAATCGCCGTGACCGTCCACCCACAAAACATTGCTCCTCCCCACGTGTCGCGGATCCACAGCCGTACGATGCCCTTCCTCCAGTCCCGCCATCTCGCCGCGACTCGCATCAACCCGCGGCGGGTCGAGGTTGAATCCCTCGTTGCCGAACCGAAATGCGTCCCGGGAATTGTTCTGATACGTCCCCCGCGCATAACGCCCGAACGACGCCGCCGTTCCCATGCAATCCCCGACCGCCACAGTCGCCGACGGAACACGAAAATGTCCGACCAACACAGGCCAATTCTTGAACCCGCCCGCCGCCGCATCACTCAATCTCGAGTTCCCAAGGAACTGATAATTGTAACCGTAGCTCCCATTGCGCTCGTCAGTCCAATTCGCAACGCTGGGGCAAACGTACACATCACTCGAATAATTCTGCCGCCCCCCGGATTCACCGAACGCGTCCGTTCCGCTTTTGCACGCCTGCGGATCATCGAACGGCTCGACACCCAGCTTCGAACTCATCATCGCAAGAAACGTAGGCCGATACTTGCGACCCCCTTCAATGTGCGAAAACCAGTTACACGCATCACCCTTCGGAAGTCGACCGGGAACGAACACGTCACCGTTCTCAAGCGTGTACATCGTGAGCGCATGCCCCAATGACCTCAGTTGGGACAAACATTTGGCACCTCGTGCTTGATGACGCGCCGACGAAAGCGTCGGTAACGATATCGCCAACAGCAGGCTAACCACTCCGATCACAACGAGTAGTTCAATAAGACTGAACGCCCGGCCACGCGCGCCGTGGCATCTCGCAAAGCGAAGATCAAATCGTCGGCCCAATTCAGACATGAAACAAACCATTCCCCTCGGCGACCGCCCCGCCATCCGATCGCCCAAACACGAAAAACATTCTGCCTTCAACCAGCACCGCTCTGCGAACAAGACAGTACACTGTCGATGACGCCACGGTCAAAGCGACTGGCGAGTCGATCATTCCAAATGCCCCAATCTTCGCGCGACCATCCATCCCCCACATCGACGATGATCGTCGAAATCGCAACTATTTATCGGTTGATTACTCTCGCCTCCATCGAGTATCATGCGGACCGCTGGAAAGGGAAATCGGACGCAATAATCAGTACCCGGCTGGCGTTTTGAATAACGCTTTCAGGACAGTGCCGCACCGCAGTCGCGACACTTCGGGCCTTTCCGGCGCGATCGGGCCAATCGCAGCCGACCACACGAACTCGTCTGCTCGATACGGACGGACAGATCAGATGGAATCTCTCTATGCCTCGAAACGAGAACAGCCCCACGGGAGGATCGTTGACTATGGATAGCCGCGAACCCAGGCCAAAAGACTCCAACACGTCGTCGCTGCAAATCGCTGCCGAGCTCAATCGCCGCAAGTTTCTCAAACTCAGCGCCGTCGGTGCGGCCTTCGGTACCGCTGCCACCACCGCACAAGCCGGGCTCGCCACGCGTCGACGGCGAAAACCCACCCATCAGTCGCCGCGCAAAAACGCTCGCGCGTTTAGGCCAATCGACCCGACGCTGCTCAGGTTGCTCAACCGGGTCACCATGGGTTTCAACCGCGAGACGGCCCTCGAAGCCCAAGCATTGGGGTACTCAGCGTTTCTGGAATCACAACTCGACCACCTCGCAATCGACGATTCGGCGTGGGAAGCGCAGTTGGCCACCTTCGGTTTCGACACGCTCAACGCGACTTCCCAGACCATCTGGGACAACTATTCCATGATGGACCAAGGCGTGCCCATCGTCCAAATCGTTCGCGCAACAACCCTGCGGGCTTCCTTTTCCAAACGCCAACTCTTCGAACGAATGGTCGAGTTCTGGAGCGACCACTTCAACATCGAAATTGTCAAAGGACACTGCCGATGGCTCAAAGCGGCAGACGACCGTGACGCGATTCGCCAGAATGCACTCACAACGTTTCCCGACATCCTTTCCGCATCCGCCCACAGCGGCGCAATGTCGTTCTACCTCGACAATTGGACCAACGTCGCCGGCCACGCGCAAGAAAACTACGCACGAGAGGTGATGGAACTTCACTCCATGGGCGTCGATGGCGGGTTCACGCAGAAAGATGTCGAGGAAGTCGCCCGTTGTTTCACCGGCTGGGGATTCGCCTTTCCCAATTCAGGCCAATACGGTGATTTCGTATTCAACGCCGCGGCCCACGACGACGGCGAAAAGATCGTGCTCGGGCAGACCATTCCCGCCGGCGGTGGCATTACCGACGGCGAAACAGTTCTGAACATCATCTCCAGTCACCCCAGCACTGCCCGGTTCATCGCCAAGAAACTCTGCGTCAGATTCCTGGGATACAACCCGCCGGAAGACATCGTCGAGAGCACCCGTGTCGCATACCTCACACCCAACGCAGACGGCAAACTCGGCGACATCAAACAGATGCTGCGCATCATCCTCAGCGCGCCGGCGATGACCTACCTCTACACCCCCAAGCTCAAACGCCCGTTCCACTTACTCACTTCGATCTTCCGCGCAACCGGTGCGACCGTCGGCGACACGAGAGTCATCGACTTCTTTCTCGAGATCATGGGCCACCTGACCTTCTTCTGGCCAACGCCCGACGGATACCCCGACTCGCTCGAAGCGTGGGGCGGGTCGGTTCTGGGGCGATGGAAGACCGGGTCCATTGTCTTCGCCGCCGAGCCCTTCGTCACGATCGACACGCAAGCCCTCCTCAATTCCGAAGGCGGCAATTTCCCAGGTCAACAGGCAGCCGCCATCGATCGGATCCTAACCGGCGGCGACTTGTCAGCCCAAGAAGTGACCTTGATTCAGGACTTCTACGACAACCAACTCGTGCCCGCGGTTGGAGCGATCGACGCGTTCGGTCTCGCCACCACGGTTCCGGGATTCCAATGGTATTAATCAATCAACACGCCGCGGTGATGCTAACCGCTTAGGAGACTCTCCGATGCCAGACGAAGATTTCGGATGTGCCGGATGCAAGGAATACCAATCTCTTACACGGCGTGGTTTCTTGGGTTCCGCCCGACGCGCCGCAGCCACAGTCGTATCTACGCCGGCATGGTTGCCGCGCGTCAGCCTCGCTGAGGAATACGTCGGCGCGCGCGACACGCTGGTGGTCATTTTCCTTCGCGGTGCAATTGACGGACTATCCGCCATCGTGCCCTACGGCGACCCGTTCTACACCGGCGGCGCGGGCGGATTGCGTCCCACCCTCTGGGTTCCCCCGCCCAGTTCGCCCGGCGGCGTAACCGACCTCGACGGGTTCTTCGGGCTTCCCGATCCGATGCTCCCGCTCATGAACGCTTATCAAGCCGGCGACCTTCTCTTCATCCAAGCCACCGGCTCCCCCGACCCGTCGCGATCCCACTTCGACGCGTTCAAGATCATGGAGTTTGGCACGCCCCTGCAACCGCAAACCGTGATCACCGGCTGGCTCGGTCGCCACCTTCAAATGACCGCCCCCTTGCCCGGCAACGCACCCCTGCGCGCCGCCGCAATCGGCGACCTCGTGCCCCAAATGCTCGCCGGCGGGACCAAGACACTCCCGGTTCCAGACCCCGCAAACTTCGCGTTCCCAGGCAATCCGGACAACTCGGTCGAACGCGCCGCCATTCTCCAGACGACCTACACCGCAGCCACCGAGCCACTCGCCAGCGCCGCGCTCAACACGCTCGACACCATCTCATTGCTCGAATCCATCGATTTCCAATCCGTCCCCATTGAAAACGGAGCAGTGTATCCCAACAGCGCCTTCGGCCAGGCCATGCGATCCACCGCCGCCCTCATCAAAGCCGACATCGGCGTCGAGGCAGCCACCATCGACAAAGGCGGCTGGGACACCCACGCCAACGAAGGCAACCAGGGCGGACAAATGTTCAACCTGATGAGCGACCTCGCCTCGGGGTTGGAAGCCTTTCATCTCGACATGCTCGGACAGATGAACAGCATGACACTGCTGCTCATGAGCGAATTCGGACGACGGGCCGACGAAAACGGCAGCCAAGGAACCGATCACGGCCACGGATCGATCATGATGGCCATGGGCGGCAACGTGGCGGGTGGCCAAGTACTCGCCGACTGGACCGACGGACAATTGCTCCATCCGGATTTGAAGTTCAACGGCGACAGCCTCGACGTCACCATCGACTATCGCGACGTCGTCAGCGAAGTTCTCGAAAAGCGCATCGCCAACCCGGACGTAGCCTCGGTATTCCCAAATTACACGCCAACATTCCCTGGCGTCATCGTATGAATCGCGAATCGTTTAGTACGACGTCACGCTTGAACACAAGGCGTGCCACTGCTCTTGAGCAGTGCCCTCGACATGAACTGCCCGCCACCCTCAGATGGGCGCGCGGCTTTAGACTTTCTGCGTGACTGAGATATCGACCACCGGAGGGGTGCCAATGTTTGATCGAAGAAAGGCCAACCGTCGCAGTCGTCTCGCTGCCATCGGCATACTTCTCGCTGGCGTCGCGGGCGTTACAGCAGACGTGCCACGCAAATCCATCGGCGAAGATGGTACCGCTTTGACATCCACCGGCAGGGAGGTTCGCCAAACAGTGGAGTGCGTCCCGCGAGCACCTTTCTTCTGTCAACCGCCGTCGCCCTCGGCAGCGTCCGCGGCCGTTCTCAACGTCGCCATCGTCGCGTCCGCTTCCGGAGATGTGACCGACCCCTTCTTCACCGTTCCGCAAAGCTTGATCAACGCTAGCGGGTTCTTCGCCACCGTCACCGTCATTCACGCCGGACAAACCACGCCAACGCTCGCCGATCTTCAAGCCTTCGATGCGGTCCTCGTTTGGAGCAACTTCGACTTTGCCGACCCGGCCACGCTCGGCGACAATCTCGCCGACTATGTCAACGCTGGCGGCGGTGTGGTCGTCTCGCTGTTCGCAAACTCTTCCTCGTCCACCGGACGATTCATCGGCGGTAGATGGTCAACGCTCCTGTACGACGTCGTGCCCGCACAGAGCGGCACTGCCGTGGGCGCCGCATCGCTGGGCACGATCACCGATCCCGCCCACGCGATCATGGCCGGCGTCACAAGCTTCAACGGGGGCATGAACGGGTTCCGCCCCCAAGCGCAGGCCGGCCTCACCGCCATCATCGCACAATGGGACGATGGCAAAACGTTGGTCGCCGCCCGAGAAGACACCGTCGGAGCACGAGTTGATCTCGGCTTCTATCCCGTATCCGACGCCGTCCTTCCAGGCTCATGGGACGCAACAACCGACGGAGGCTTGCTGCTCTCCAACGCGTTGCTCTACGCATCTCAACGTCCACCCCTCCAGCCCGGAGATTCCAACGCCGATGGTGTCGTGGACGATGTCGATACAACCAACTTCATCAACTGCTTCACCGGCGATGCTGCCGGGCCCGTACCCGCCAATTGCGTCACGTTCGATTTCGATGCCGACACCGACGTCGATTGCAACGATTGGTTAGCGTTTCTCGCAGTCTGGGCCGGAGTCGGAACGCCCCCCACCTTCGCGCAGTGCGGCGTACCTTGCGTTGACAACGTGATCTGCGACGACGCCGACATCTGCACCACCGACCTGTGTCTCGCCGGGTTCTGTTCAAACACCGTCTTCTACGGTGATGTCGACCACAATCTCACCGTCAACCTTTTCGATCTGTTTTGCGTACTCGATGGTTTCTCGGGTATCTTCACCACCTGCAGTTTCGCGGATAACGATATCGAGCCCTGCGGCGGAAACGGGACGCTCAACCTCTTCGACCTCTTCGCCGTCTTGGACGTGTTCTCCGGAATCGACCCATGTTGCGGCGGATAGCCATCCCGAGGAAATCGTCCACAGCGTTGAACCCACATCGACAGCCAACCGCATCTCATCGAAGCGATCTCGCGATGAAACAGCTTTCAAAGTTTGCCCTCGCCGCCTGCGTGCTCGTCTCGACCGCGGCGTCCACCGCCCAAACCCAAACCCGCATCATGCAACCGAGCAAGGACAACACACTTTACGAAGACCCCGGCGGCGCCCTCAGCAACGGCGCTGGCCAATTCCTCTTCATCGGACGCGTGGGGCTGGTGGGCGCTAGTCGCATCCGCCGCACCCTTCTCGCGTTCCCCATCGCCGAGACCCTGCCGTCCGGGTCCACCATCGTCAGCGTCACCCTCACTCTCGAAATGTCGCGATCCCCCACCAACGCCAAGACATCGAGACTGCGACGCGTCCTCACAGACTGGGGCGAAGGCGCCTCCGACGCAAACGCCCGCGAAGGAATCGGCATCAGCGCAGCAACCGGCGACGCCACCTGGCGAAACACCTTCTACAACACCGCCGAATGGACCGCCCAGGGCGGAGATTTTTCATCCGTCATCAGCGCAGTGACCTCCGTCGACGGTCTCGGAAGCTACACCTGGGGTTCGACCACTAACATGGTCGCCGATGTCCAAGCCTGGCTCGATACACCTTCGACCAATTTCGGCTGGATCCTCATCGGAGACGAGTCCGCCGCCTCAACCGCCAAACGATTCAACAGCAAGGAGTTCGCCGACCCCGCCCTGCGTCCGACCCTGCTCGTCGAGTTTATACCCGGCCCCTGCGGCCAACTTCCCAACTGCGACGACGGCGACGTCTGCACCTTCGATCTCTGCGTCGCCGACGTGTGCACGCACACGCCCAACATCTACGGCGACGTAAACCACAACAACACCGTCAACCTCTTCGACCTGTTTTGCGTCTTGGATGGGTTCGCCGGCACGTTCACCGAATGCTCCGCCGCCGACGTCGACGTCGAGCCATGCGTAGGAAACCTGACCATCAACCTTTTCGATCTTTTCGCAGTTCTCGACGCATTCTCAGGAATCGACCCCTGTTGCAGTCCCTAGCTACACCGGAGGTTCGACACCCAGCGCCGCGATCGGTTCAAATGGATCTTCCACGCAATCAACGCAAACAACCGCGCCAGTAAGGCAGACTGACCAACGAGCCCGCAATCCGGAGTCCACCGCCCCAAGGTCGGACCACCAAGCCCCAAGGAGTCATTCGCATGTCACAAACACACGAGGATCTCAAGAGCGTCGTCGAGGGCGACGACGACATCATGGTCATTCGAGGCAGTGAAATCTGTCGAGGATGGAACGGCATCCAATACAAAACCGGAATGTCATCCAAGAATGTCCGGTCGAGCAAACTCTCCATGAACGTCGCCACCATCCCGCCCGGCGGCGTCGCCAAAGCCCACATCCACGTCGGGTTCGAGCTGATGCTCTACATCCTAAAAGGTCACGTTCGGCACGAGTACGGCCCGGGACTCAAAAAAGTCCTCGAAAACCAGGCGGGAGATTTCATCTTCATCCAGCCGGACGTCCCCCACGAGGTGTTCAACCTGAGTGACACCGAGCCAGTCGTCGCAGTCGTCGCCCGCTCAGACGCCGACGAATGGGAACACATCGTCCCATACGATCGCAACAGGCAGACCTAGTGCCGTCTCGGCGAGGGTTCATGGACATCACCTCGGCCGCAGAAGGGGAAGAAATCCGGTCTACGGTTTGACATCCAGTCCATCAATGGTATAATAGCCATAGATCCATG
>CAYQFV010000010.1:0-49031 GCA_964416845.1 uncultured Phycisphaeraceae bacterium
CGCGTCGCCCACACCATCGCCGTCCGTGTCCAACTGATCCGCGTTCGGCGTCGACACGCAGTTGTCGCACGCATCGCCGACCAAGTCACCATCGGCATCCGACTGATCCGTGTTCGGTGTCGACACGCAGTTGTCGCACGCATCACCGACCCCGTCACCGTCGATGTCCGACTGATCCGGGTTTGGCGTCGATATGCAGTTGTCGCACGCATCACCGACGCCGTCGCTGTCCGTGTCCATCTGATCCGGATTCGGCGTCGATACGCAGTTGTCGCACGCATCACCCACACCGTCGCCGTCCGTGTCCAGTTGGTCCGCGTTCGGCGTCGACGGGCAGTTGTCGCACGCATCACCGACACCGTCACCATCCGTATCCAACTGATCGGTGTTCGGTGTCGACGGGCAGTTGTCGCAGCCATCGGCAATCGTATCGCCGTCGCCATCTACGTTGTCATCAGAGCCCGCACACACATCGCACGCATCACCCACGCCGTCGCCGTCGGAATCCAACTGATCCGCATTGGCCGTTGTTGGGCAGTTGTCGCACGCATCGCCCACGCCGTCGCCGTCACCGTCCGCCTGATCCAGGTTGGCCACCGCCGGGCAGTTGTCGCAGCCGTCGGCGAGCGTATCGCCGTCAAGATCCGCGTTGTCATCAAAACCCGGACAGACATCGATCGAATCGCAAACCCCGTCGCCATCGCCATCACCCGGCAACGGACAGGGATAAGGAAGACCCTGGAACGCATCCGAAACAGCCGTCACGTCCAGGATGAAAACGATATGCTCCGGAACGCACGCGTTGCCCCCGCCCATCAGATCAACACGGGGGAATGGCGGCGCGTTCGGATCCCCCTGCAACGCCTGCACCACGGCTTGGGTATCCGTAACGTTGACAACGCCGTTCGGCGGCGTCCATTCGATTCCGTTGTATGCCCCGACCACATCTCCCCAAATCGGCGTCGAAGAAACACCCAGCGACACCGCCGCCGTGGGGCCGTCTCCGTCCACGTCGTACCATGCCTCGTACGGCGTGCCCGGCACGATGTTCAAATCCGTCACGTGAACCGTACCCCACATTCCCGCGGTCCTGAACTCCGGCACGCTCACCAGTCGACCCGTCTGGAGTCCGTCCACCACCGCATCAAACGCCACCCATTGCGACAAACACGGGTTCGAGGGCGACGTCATGAGAATCGCGATCGGTGCGGTCTCGCTCGTCCCTTGGGACGGCGTGATGGCTACGTAGCGGGGACCTTCACCGACCACCGCATCGTGGCAATCCGATACCCCGTCGCCGTCCAGATCAATGTCCGACGTCCCGCAACCACACGTGCCCGGTTCCGTCTTCTTCGGATCGGTAGCACAGTTGTCGCACGCGTCGCCCACACCATCGCCGTCCGTGTCCAACTGATCCGCGTTCGGCGTCGACGGACAGTTGTCACAAGCGTCGCCCACCCCGTCACCGTCGATGTCCGACTGATCCGTGTTCGGTGTCGACACGCAGTTGTCGCAGCCGTCGGGAATCGTATCGCCGTCGCTGTCTATGTTGTCATCAAACCCCGGGCACACGTCGCACGCGTCGCCCACGCCGTCGCCGTCCGTGTCCAGTTGGTCCGTGTTCGGCGTCGGCGGGCAGTTGTCGCACACGTCACCCACGTCGTCGCCGTCCAGGTCCGCCTGATCGGTGTTCGGTGTCGACGGGCAGTTGTCACAGCCATCGGCAATCGTATCGCCGTCGCCATCTACGTTGTCATCAGAGCCCGCACACACATCGCACGCATCACCCACGCCGTCGCCGTCGGAATCCAACTGATCCGCATTGGCCGTTGTTGGGCAGTTGTCGCACGCATCGCCCACGCCGTCGCCGTCACCGTCAGCCTGATCCGCGTTGGCAGTAGCTGGGCAGTTGTCGCAAACATCACCCACCAAGTCGCCGTCACCGTCCGCCTGATCCAGGTTGGCCATCGACGGGCAGTTGTCGCAGGCATCGCCGACCAGGTCTCCGTCGGTATCCAACTGATCCGCGTTGGCAGTCGTCGGGCAGTTGTCGCACACATCGCCCACGCCGTCGCCGTCGCCGTCAGCCTGATCCAGGTTGGCCACCGAGGGGCAATTGTCGCAGCCATCGGCGATCGTATCGCCGTCAGCATCCGCGTTGTCATCGAACCCGGGACAAGCGTCGCACGCATCGGGCACGCCATCGCCGTCACCGTCAGGATCGCATTCATCCGGAACCCCATTGGCGTCGCAATCGGAACCACCAGCCCCGACGTCACACACGTCAGCCACACCGTTGGCGTTGCAATCCGCAACCGTGCCATACGCGACCGCCACGCTGATGAAGGACGGTGGAGACGAGCACGCATTCGCATCCACGACGCCTACGGGGCAAAGGTCAATAGACGCAACGCCGGCGCGATCGCCGTTGCCATCATCCACGAGTGCGTTCCATTCCGCTGCGGTCAGCGTTACGACCGCTTCCTCCGCGACGGCTGGACACAAGCTGCCGGTTACGAAAACGCTGGCAACGAGTGTGTTGTTGACTCGTACGTGCACGAATGCGTCGGTCGCATCCAGATCAGCCCGGGCATTGACGGTCAGCGTGACCGAACCCGACGCAAACGGGACGGTCCCAACAGGGTAGGCGACGGAGGTTAAGCCAAACGGCGAGAACTGTTGGGAAGTGGCTGTGAAGATTCCGCCACACGTCGTGCCATCACCCGACGGGCAGCAACTGGCTGGGTCAAACTCGCAAGCATCGTCAAGGCCGTTGTTGTTGCAGTCCACAGCAACCGCCGGCACGTTGGCAATCAGCAACGTCGTACAAAATGAAGAGATACACGCGATGGCGATTCGTTTGGTCAGCCACATCTTTCGATTCTCCCTAGACTTAGGCGTCACACTTTTTGAATGTCTCATCCTACGGCGCGCCAGCTCGACAGTTCGCTTCGTGGATTACCGAGCCACCCTGTCAAATCAGATTTGGTTCCGATATTCATGATCCTACTGTGCGATGAAACGCGACACAAGCAAAAACACGTTTCTACGAGCGAACCAACGTCAGTTTCGGAAGACGCCCACACTGGGGTCGGTTACGATTGTTAAGATCATTCACTTTGGATGTCCGTGGGGATACGATCGGAGGTTGGGGATGACGGAGTGAATAGGGCGGCGTCAGAGATACGGCCGACGCAAGAGCTCAGCGCAGCAACGAGTGTACGTGCGGCTGGCCGCTCTACAGTTTGATCAATTCACTGTTGGCGATCGGCCCGATGGTACGATGCTGGCCGAGAAGCCGCCAACCACCGAGCGTTGGGCCACCCAAAAGCGTAACCACGAGAACGCCGAACACGATGATCGGTCCACCGATCTCCAGCGGCAGGTTCACGCGTTGCGCGCTCCATCCCGCGATCAAGCCGAGCATCATTGCGGCAAATGGAGAGATCAAGACGTGATCGTAGCCGGGAATGATCCATCGCAGGGTTACAACTCGTCCCAAAATGCTTATCGGAGGCCATAGACTGCGACAGTATACAGCTGTACGCAGAACGGCCACGATGATCGGGAATAGGACATAGATCGTCGTCGTCATGTCCACCGTGTCTGTTGGGCTGAGGTTCCAAAGAACGATATAAACCGACCACGCGGCAAGAAAACTCAACAGCAGCGCGTGACGTGCCGGAATCAGCGCCTCCGCAGGCCGGGGTTGCAGTGCATCGTACGGAAAGCCTAGACGTTTGAGGCCATCTTCCGGTGTGTATTCCTGAAACCTGATACCGAGCGTCAGGAGTGTGTCGCGCAGCCTCTTTATCAGTGGCGTGTCCCAGGGAAACCGTGTCATGGATCGCCGAAGCCCGATCACTGCGACAACGTACACACACGCCAATACAGGAATCCATGCGACGTCGTGCTCGCGTAGCCGGGCTGCAAGACCCAGTCCGAAGGCAGCGATGTAAGCCTCCCTCAGGCCTCCGGTGCCCGCGTTGACAAGACTTAGTGCGAAAAGGTAGGCGGCTGAGAATGTCGCCAAGCACGCCATTGGCGTTGCGTCGGAGGTTCCCGCGCCGAGTGCGGCAAGTAGCGCGATCGTGAGCACGTCCTGCAATGCCAGATTCACCGGGCCCGCCGGAAGAGGTGAGCGTGCAGTCCAAGGTACCGCCCGGAGCCACTGACGGTAGTTGGACCGACACGCGGGATGGAAGTTGAGCACTCGAAAGATGGCGTACGACGCGCACGCAAGAAGGATCAACGTTCCTCGTGGGTAGATGACAGGTTCCGGGAACGAAATATGTGACAGTCGTATGACGTATTCAAAAGCCCCGAACAGTCCGTAGAATATGCTGAACAACCATACGATCCACGGCGGGGGAAGGAGTTTCCTGATCCAGCGTGTCATCGCACGTCGCCTTTAAAATACCGGTCGATGTGGTTCAACGTTTCTGGATGAATCAACCGCTCCAGGACTTCACCCAACGTTCCATCGCATTGGGTCAGGCTGCGCAGCCCCTCGGGAGTGCCGTATGCAATCAATTCGCCTGCTCGAAGAACGGCGACGCGGTGGGCCAGCTTCTCTGCGAGTTCAGGTATCTGCGTTGCCAACAGCACGGTGACATCGCTTCGGTCTGCCAACGCTTCGAGCACGCGCCGCAAGGCCAGTATTCCGGACGGGTCCAGCCCTCCCGTGAACGGCTCATCCAAGAGTAGAACCGACGCTTCTGTGACCAGAACGCTGCAAATAGCGATCTTTTTCTGTTGGCCGTTTGAATAGACGCGAATGGGAGAATCACCCTTCGCAGCAAGATCAAACAACTGGAGAAGCCGATCAATATGGTCTGCGAGACGCTCGACATCGATCTCGTACAGCCGACCAACGCCCGCAAGAAACTCTCGCCCCGTCATGTTTCTCGGCAACCACGGATGATCCGGAAGATAGGCGACCTGTTTGCGAATTGCTTGTTCGTTCTCAACAGAAGAGCGCCGCCGAACACCATCGATCTCAACGTGTCCCTTGATGGGACTTAGCAAGCCGGCGGCGACACGTAGAAGCGTGCTCTTGCCCATGCCGTTGGGCCCCATCAAGGCCACCAACTGTCCCCTGTTCACCCGCAGGTGAATATCGTGAAGGGCCGCATGGACGCCGTAGTGTTGTGTCACCGAGACGAAGTTGATCATGCCCATGCCTCGCAACAGGGGAAAGACTATTCTGATGGCGTAGTGTAGAGCGCGACGGTATGCCGCGGAATTACAATCGAAGGTTTTTTTTCAAACGCCTTTGGCGTCGTCGACGTCGGAACTCCTCTCGCTCGCCGTTGTGCGACGCAGATCAAGTCAATTCGAACATGAGAGCTTCCGTCTAATTCGGCGATCTGAACCGATCAGCCGCCGCGTTGGCGCGTGCCGGAAACTCGTCGCGTATGCACACGACAACGAGGCGTTCGAACGCAGTCTGCGAACATCGATGAACCGGGGAAATTCTTGGTATTTGGATGGTGGCTTGAGTATTTGGTGGGTCGACGATGCGGGACTTGATCGTGTTCCTTCATCGTTTCAATCGAGCGAACGTCTGGAATTTACCCGAGCACGCCGCTACGTGTCAGGACGACGTCCCTTTGCTCGTCGCCAAACAACCCCACTTCGGTTGCAAGATCGAACACTGTGTAGCGGTTGCGGATCCATCTTGCCCAGCGCAGGGCAGCGACGGCTTGTTCGCTTGTGAGACCCAGTTCCGCGAGCGTCGTCGGCGCACCTGCTTGTTTTAGAATCGCGAGCGCTCGTCGATGTGTGGTCAAGACCGGGCGAACGGTTGCAAGGAGTGCGTTCCACTTTTCCTTGATGAACACGCAACGCTCTCGCGCTTGTTGCGGGGTGAGGTACTTCGGGCGGGCTTGCTCGAGGACGGCGTTTGCGGCGTGGCCAAAATGCGATCGGATCCCTGCGGAGATTTCGTCCCAAGGCGCGGCTTGCTGCGCGGCGAAATTTGGATCGATGGTGTTGACGTCCGTGCTCAGCAGCATTTCGTAGACGGCTGCGGAGATGAGTACGCCCAGCCCGACTTGGGCTCCGTGCAAACGCGGCGATTTCACCGACGGACAGACCATGTCCCAATAATGTGACACGAGATGTTCCGCTCCCGAAGCGGGGCTGGAGCTGCCAGCCATCGCCATGGACATACCGGATAGAACCAGCCCCTGCGTTAGTATTCGAAGACTGTCAGCCTCATTGGCGGCGATCTTGTCGAGCGCGTCGATCACGTGGTCGGTCGCCAACGACGCGACTCGGGCGGGCGCGTCGCAGTAGTATGTGCCTCGGATCTGATGTGCGATGAGCCAATCGGCGGCGCACACGGACTTGCTGAGTAGGTCCGCCACGCCGGCGGCGGTCATGGCCGGCGGCGACCGGGTGATGACGTTCGGATCGACGATGATGGCGACCGGCGGCTGAACCGGGTCTGTCACCTTCAGTCCGTTGCGTTTCAGCGAGGCCACCGTGGACGTGTACCCGTTCATGGAGGCGGCGGTTGCGTACGCGACGTACGGGACATTGCAATCGGTGGTGGCGAACTTGCAAAGATCGTTGATCGTGCCCGATCCCACGCCCACGACGCACGCAGGTTTCGCCCGATCGATTGCGTGGACGAGTTCAACAGCGCGTTGTTCGTCGGCGATGAGCGGCGCGCGATGCGTACCATTGAAGACGTGTACCTTTACGGTGAACCCGTGCGAAGACAGCGTTGTGGCCACTGTTTCAGCCACCGCGGTGTGCAACACCGTGTCCGTCACTATCAAGACTTGGGCGGCAGGGGCAATGTCGTGCAGGACGGTCGAGAGGACATTTGCGTTGTGGTCGTCGAACCGCGCGATACGAGTTAAGACCGGATGTTCCCGACCACACTCGCACGAGACTCGTCGTCCAAGGAGTCGGTCGATCTCACGGGTTAGAGCGCTTCCCACCATTGGTGCAACATCAAACTTGGAAGACGATCACTGAAAAAACGACGCCGAGATTCTGCCCACGACGCCGCGGGAGGATCGAATCAACGCTGAAGACGGTACAGATCGCTGCCGTGTTGGGCAAGGACGGCTGTCGATGCCGGTTGTGGAGAAACGCAAACCTCCGACGCCGCGCGAACTGCACGCGGCGTCGGAGGTTTGGAACGAACAACTTGGGTTGACCTGTTGCGTCCTGCCGTTGGTCAATGTCCGGATCGGAGCAGGAATTGTAGGATATCGCTGATGTTGCTGGTTGCGACGGCGATGGTTGTATCGGCAGCACCGTAGTACAACCGCAGTTCGCCGGTCTGTTGGTCGACGGTCGTACCGCACGGAAAGACCACGTCACCGACATCACCGATCCGCTCGTAGTCATCTTCGGGACCGAAGATCCACTCGTCGCAACGCCGAACCAATCGCTCGGGGTTTTCCAAATCCATGAGTGCCACGCCCAGTCGGTAGATGCATCCCGACGGCGTGTTGCGAACACCGTGGTAAAGAATCAGCCAACCTTCGTCGGTCTTGATGGGCGGAGGTGACAGTCCGATCTTGCCCGAGTCCCACCACGCGCCGCGGCGTGCTTCGAGCATCTGACGGTGATCGCCCCAGTGCTGGAGGTCCGGCGAATAGCAAATCCAAATGTTGCCCAGCCCGCCCTTGGAGGCGGGCATCGGGCGGTGAATCATCGCCCAGCGGCCGTTGATCTTCTCGGGAAACAGCGCTGCATCCTTGTTGTCCGGAGGGATGGCCACGCCGTGGCGTTTGAATTCAACGAAGTCGTCAGTCGTTGCCAGCGAGACCGATGGTCCGGCCGGCGAGTAGGCGGTGTAAGTGATGACATAGCTGCTGATTTCGTCGATCCGGACGACGCGCGGATCCTCGATCCCCCACTCTTCTTCAGGGTATCGCAGCGCATCGGGAAAGAGGGTTGGCTGGGGATCGATTTTCCAATCGGTAAGCCCGTCGGCACTTCGAGCGGCGGTCAGGTGGGAAATGCCGCGTCGGTCCTCGACCCGTACGAGGAGCAATGTCTGGCCGTCAGGAAGCTTCGTCGCGCCGGCGTTGAAACTCGTGTGAGCCGGATAAGGCCAGTCGTCCGTCGAGAGGATTGGATTGCCCGCGTGTCGTTCGAACAGGTCGTAGTATTGCCGTTTGGATGCCATCGTGTCTTTCGCAACTCCATTTTATGAGACGCGTGTTTGAAACAAGCCCGCGTGCGGTCGCCATGCGGTCGAGGACCGATTGAGCGCGCCAACACGTCTTACGTCCCATCGGCTGATGGACGCTGCCCGTTCAGTTGCGAACCGGCGAAACGTGTTTGGAACTCAAATCCGAACGCTCGATTCGCTTCGTTTTTATCCGGCTGATGTCGGATCGCCGGTTTGCATTTCGTGCATGATCAGCAGCGACAGCAACCAGCTCAACAGCGATTCGGCCCCTTGATTGACGTTCACGCCATCTGCCGTCAGGCCGTCGTAACAACCACGAGATCGGAAGTCGATCAGCGGAAGTCCGATATCGTTACTACCCAGGAACCAATCGAAGCACCGCCGCATTTCGATCAGATAGCGACGGTCGCCGCTCACCCGGTACGCCGCCTTGCAAGCGCCGATCAGCGCTGCAATCTCGACGGGCTGTTGGTCGAAGTCCGCCTTCGGCTCGTTCCGCCGAAGCCATCCCTGACACCCGATGAGCGACATTTGCCCATGATCGCCGGTTTGTGTTCGCAGCAGCCAGTCGAGCGCCAAGAGGCCCCGTTGAACCAGTCGGTCGTCGTCCAATTGCAATCCGGCCAGGATCAACGCCTGCGGAATCCGCCCGTTTTCGTATGTGACGACGTTTTCGAACCACGGCCAATCATCGTCGCCGTGCTGCTCGAACTCCCGGTCGATCCGGCTGGCCATCGAACGCATGATACGCGTGACCGGGGCAGCGTCGGGAAATCGCCGCGTGAAATAGTGGCAGCCAAGAATTGCGAAGGCAAGAGATCGTGCCCAAGGAATACCTTCGAATCCTTGAATCGTCGATTCGAACATCGTCTTGCACAAATCCCGCGACAGTTCGTCGGGCGGGTGGGCTACCACATATCCGAGTGACCAGGCAACGCGCCCCTGCGAATCGTCGCTGCCCTGTTCGTCCAGCCATCGGCGATCGTACGACATGAAATTGTGATAGCTGCCGTCGTCGCGCTTGGCGAAATGTACGAACGAGAGATAGGTATGAAACAACCTGAGAACCGAATCTTCGCGGAACAGGGAGAAACGCATGGCCACCGCGATCATGGCTCGTGCGACGTCGTCGATGCAGTAGCCGTGATGTCGGTTGGGCGTTGAACCGATCGCGTGTTGCAACATTCCGGTGTCGTCCGTCATGCGATACAGATGGTCGAGCCGGACCTCGGGGATGGACAGCCGCATCGTCGGTTGGGGTCGTGCGACAGGCTCGGTGAGTTCGCCGGCGGGCTTCTCGCAGGCGGACTCGAACAAGTCCACATACTTCTGTGACACGTGCGGCCAAGTCATCTCGCGCCCGAACTCGTAGGCCTTTCGGCGAAGCGCCAGCCTCGCCCGATCGTCGGAGAGAAGCTCGCACAGTGTCTTGGAAAGCCCGGCGATGTCGCCGAATTCCAGCAGGCGGCCACGTCCGTCGACAAGCATTTCTTCCGCGTAGCGATAGGGCGTCGAGACTACCGCCGTTCCGCACCCGATGGCGTAGGCGAGTGTTCCCGAGACGATTTGCTCCTTCGACAAATACGGGGTCACGTAGATATCCGCAGCCCGCAAGTACTCACAGAGGTCTTCGAGCGAAACGTAGCGATTGTGGAACAAAACGTTGTTTTGAATTCCAAGCTCGACGGCCCGTTTTTCCAGCGAGAAGCGATAGGATTCGCCCGACTCTCGCTGAATCGTCGGATGCGTTGCGCCGAGAACAATGTACGCGACATCAGGATGTTCGCGAACGACGGGCGGCAGGGCGTCCAGCATGGTTTCGATGCCTTTGCTCGGGCCAAGTAGACCGAACGTCAGGATGGTAGGCCTGCCCGAAAGCTCGAAACGCCGCTTGAACGGCGCGGTGTCGCCGTAAGGAACATCCGGTACGCCGTGGTGGATGCGACGGATTTTTTGCTCAGGAATGTCGAAAACATCCTGAAGGAGTCGCTCGGCGCGCTTTGCCATCACAACGACGGCTGAACTGTGTGCGATCAGGCGACCGAGAACGTCGCGCTGCCCCGGGCTTGGTTCGGCGAGCACGGTGTGCAGCACCGACACCACCGGCTTGTTCAGGTGATCGAGTAAGGCGAGCAGGTAATCGCCGTCCGCCCCGCCGTAAATCCCGTACTCGTGCTGAATGCAGATGACTTCATACTTGCTGTGGTTCAGGAAATCCGCGGCGGCGCGGTAGCTCTCTTTGCCATGCTGGCGAATCTCCTGGACGACCTCGGGCCCGTACGCGTAGCCCTTCTTGACGTCGTTGATCGCCACGATGCCAAGCCGGTTGCACCGACCCAGCGGTTCGTGGAACGCCGTTTCGGCAATCGCGGATGCGAGGTCGTGTGTAAACGTTGCGATGCCGCATCGTCGTGGCACGTACGAGCCGATCACAGCAACCGCGGGTCCTTCGTGTTTGCTCATCAACTTCATCCCTTGCAAGGGTGCGTGCGCATTCAAGACTCTCAGGACAACCAGGCAGCCAGTCTAGCGTGACACCAGATGCTCGCCAAGGGGATTCGACGTGGGCGACGGTTCGATCAGATGCTACACTATCGCGGTCCTGTCGAAACAGATTGAAAGGGTGTTGAACATGCAAGGCGTTACACTACTCAAACGCCGTGAGATCGAAGCTCGGCTCATGGGTGCAATCTACAAAACGTTCTGCCGTGAATTCGGTCGACACCAAACGGTGGCCGCGCTCAAGAAGGCCATCCGTTCACTCGCCCGAGACAACGGCTGCGACGCTGCAACCCGCGCCGGCGGAAACTCGCTCGTTCAACTGCACGCGATGGTCCGCGAGTGGTCGAGCGGCGGGGCGTTGGAATTGGACATGATCGAAGCGGACCGACGTCGCTTGTCTTTCGATGTGAAGCGCTGCGGGTTTGCGGAGATGTACGAGCGACTCGGGCTTAAGGAGATCGGCGCCATCCTCTCCTGCGACCGCGACGAAGCCACCGTTGAGGGATTCAACGACAACATTGAATTCAAGCGGTCGCAGACCATCATGGAGGGAGCGGACCATTGCGATTTTCGATATCGGATGAAAGACGATTGATCTCACGCCGGATTGGCTGAGCTTGAATCGGTAGGGTGAGATCTAGGAGTGCGACACCGGCGTTGGCGGAACGACATCACCGTAGCGGCGTTCCCGCCGGGCAAACTCCTTGATGGCGGCGTTCAAATCCTCAACGCCGAAATCAGGCCAAAGACGGTCCGTCACGTAGATCTCGCTGTAACTGATCTGCCACAGTAGAAAGTTGCTGATGCGTCGCTCGTTGGCGGTCCGAATGAGCAGGTCCGGGTCGTCAATGCCAACCGTATACAGCGAATTGCTGATGAGCTGTTCGTCGACGTCGCCCACGGCGATCTTACCGTCGCGCACGTCTGCTGCGATGGTGCGGACTGCTCGGACGATTTCCTCTCGGGCGCCGTAATTGAGTGCCAAGCAAAGCTTCAGCCCGGTGTTGGCCTTGCTCTGTCTTACGGTGGTGTCCATCTCGCGAAGGACGCTCTCGGGAAGTCCTTCGCGGCGGCCGATGTGAATCAACCGAACGTTGTTCTCCATGATCTCGCTGCGCTCGGCGATCAGATACTGTCCGTAAAGCTCCATGAGGAAATCGACCTCCGCACGCGGTCGTTTCCAGTTTTCGGCGCTGAAGCTGTACAGCGTTAACGCGTCGATGCCCAACCTCGCACAGTGGGTGACGACCGCGCGGACAGCTTTGGCGCCCCGTTCGTGGCCACGGATTCGCTTTTGGCCACGATGCTTCGCCCATCGACCGTTGCCGTCCATGATGATCGCGATATGCCGCGGAAGTTGGTGCGGTTCCAGGCCTAGTTCTGCATCAGGATCGAGAGGGGCTTCAGGCATGACGAATCAACTGACGACCGTGGCGGTCTTGTGCACGTTAAGGGTTTGCGTGGCGCCGACAATGGTCTGGGAGCGTTCCGGGCCAACGCTGACGATCGTCACAGGAGCACCGACGTGGGTCTCAAGGCGGTCAAGATAACGCCGGGCGTTGTCGGGGAGTTTTTCGAGTACGGTGATCTTGGACAGATCCTCCGTCCACCCGTCGTACCACTCGACGACCGGCTCGACGGTCTCCAGCGTTTCAGAATCGGCGGGCAGAAAGTCGATGCTTTGCCCGTCGCAACGATAACCGGTGCAAATCCCGATGCGTTTGAATCCTGTCAGAGTATCGAGGTGCATCACCGCCAATTCAGTCACACCGCTGAGCATGATGCTGTAACGCGTTGCAACCGCGTCGAACCAACCGCACCGGCGCGGCCTGCCTGTGGTCGTGCCAAACTCGTTGCCGGCCTTGCGAATAGCGTCGCCGGTGTCGTCATTAAGTTCGGTCACAAACGGGCCTTTGCCCACCCGCGTCGCGTATGCCTTGATGATGCCCAGGACATGCGTCACACATCGAGACGCCACTCCCGAACCGCTCGCGACGCCGTTCGCCGTGGTCGTGCTCGAGGTCACAAACGGATACGTGCCATGATCCACATCCAGCAGCGATCCGTTGGCACCTTCGAATAGGATTCTGTCGCCGCGCGCCATCGCCGCGTGCAACCGTTCGGACGTGTTGCAAACGTAGGGGCGAATTCGTTCTGCGGCCTGAAGCAAATCCTTGGCGATCGTCGCAGCGTTGAGATCCACCGGTTGACCGTACACCGCCTCCAGCGCGGCCCGCTTGATGCGTACGATGTGCTGGATGCGCTTTGAAAAACGCTCCGTTGCCAACAAATCACACACGCGAATCGCCGTGGTCCGCTTCATTTTGTCCGCGTAGCACGGACCAATACCACGGGCGGTCGTCCCAATCTGTTCGTTCGAAGAGGCGTTCGATTCACTCAAAGAGTCTTCGAGCTTGTGATATGGCATGACGATGTGGGCGCGATCGCTGACGGACAATCGACCGTCGAGCGTCACACCCCGGTCAGCCAGCGCGTCGATCTCACCGACCAGGGCGATCGGGTCCACAACGACGCCCGGCCCGATTACCGACTGCTTGTCAGAATGCAGAACGCCGCTCGGCAAGAGGTGCAGCGCAAACTTTTCCTTACCGATGCAGACCGTGTGGCCCGCATTCGCGCCGCCGTTGAATCTCACGACGACGTTGTACTGCCCGCACAGGAGATCGACGATTTTGCCTTTCCCCTCGTCGCCCCAACCGAGCCCGACGACACACGTATGTCCGTTCGTGACCGGGATCACCAGCATCGCTCCCAAGAACAACTGCGAAAGGACACAAAAACGGGCCCGTCGCGGGCCCCAGCGTCACGCGTTCCGTTTCAAGCGCACCCTAGCTAGACCCATTCGTCATGTCAAGATTGGCGCCCCATTGCGAAGGAAAGCCGATTGATGGCGGTTTTCGCTATCGAATCAACTCCGCGTAACGCGTCACGTCGTCCTCGAAATCGCGCAGCGTGATTCCGAACGTCGACTCGACTTCATCGGTGCTGGCGACGCTGTCTTCCTGCGACATCTGAACCTGATCGACGTTGAACTTGAGCTTGGACGGCACGAACGGCGTCTTCATTATCGTGCGGGCGAGGAGCTTCGCGACGGGAACAGGCTGTGACACGAGCGGCTTCCACCGCCGCGCCGCCGGCATGATTCGCTTGGCTGCTTCGTACAACTCCTTCCACGTATACGCCGTCGGACCGACCAACGGATAGGTCTTCCCGATTGTCTCGTTCCGTTGCAACGCGTCGACGAAGCAGTAGGCCACGTCCCGGACCGACACCGGCTGAACGCGCGACTCACCGGACCCGAAGTATGGCATGACCGGCGGTATTAACGAGCAGGCGAAACGTTTGAGCAACTCCATGAACTCCCCGTCGGGGCCGTGCACCAAGCTCGGCTGAAACATCGTGTAATCGAGTCCGCTGGCCCGCACCGCCTCCTCGGCGGCGAACTTACTCCGGTGATACGTCGACACTGCCCCCGCCCGCGCTCCCAACGCGCTCATGTGAACGTACCGATCCACACCCGCCGCCTTTGCAGCATCGATGACGCGACACGTTCCGCGACGGTGAATCCGATCGAATGTTTGACCGACCAACCGGTGTTCGAAAATAATTCCCACAAGATGAATGACCGCGTCGGATTGGCCCATCGCCTCGCGAAGCGCGCCGTCATCGAAGAGCGAGCCAACCACCGCGGCGATGCGACTGCGATCCAGCTCTCGCGATGCGGTTTTCAATCGATCAGGCGAACGAACCAAACACACGGGCGTGTAGCCGCGGACCACCAACTCGCGCAGCACATATCGACCGACGAACCCGGTCGCGCCGGTCAGCAACACCCGCCGGATTTTCCGGCCACCGTCGATTCCGTCGGGCGACATCGCAGAACACCTCCGATCGCAACGCCGTACGTCAACGACGTCCTACTCGCTAACCTCAGTCGCCAACGCACGGAGACGTTCCCACGTGTACAAGCCAGTATCGTGCCCGTCACTCCAACGAATCTTCAACGCGTACGAACCCACCAACTCCATGGATTCGACCGCAATGTCGGTCGCGATCGACGCAGGATCAAGCCGCCGCACACCGGTGAATTCGTCGACGCACTGGGCACAACTGCATTCGCCTCGCAAAAACCGAAACGGGTATCGCACAAGAGGTTCATCAGCCCACGTGACATCCAGCGTCGCCGTCTCGCGCTTTGCTTTGATCGCCTTGGGGCCAGCCGTCATCATGGTGCATCGCTCTTTGCGTTGAGGCGGTCCGATCGTCATCCACCGACATCACCCGATCAGCCGACAATACAGCCGGTCGCGAAACCCAACAAGTCTGCTATCATGCCGGTCGAAGGGATCACCATGCCAGCGCCAAGACCACTGCACATTCTGGAAACCTGCCTCTACGCCCGCGACCTGCACGCGATGGAGCAATTCTACGTCAACGTGATGGGCCTGCCCAAAATGTCTGAGGAATACCCTCGCCATGTCTTCTTCCAAGTCAGTCCGCAGAGCGTTCTTCTGATTTTTAATCCCGAGGAAACCATCAAGGAGCAAGAAGTTCCCTCTCACGGCGCGACAGGCCCGACCCACATCGCCTTCGCCATCGCTCCGCAAGACCTGCAGGTTTGGCGTGACCACCTTACTGGCTTCGGCGTCACGGTGGAGCGCGAAATCACGTGGCCGAACGGGGCGAGGTCGCTATACTTCCGTGACCCCGGCGGCAACTCCGTCGAGGTTGTCACGCAAGACATCTGGCGAGAAACGCCGCAGGAGGATCACTAGCATGGAACAGACGGTCAGGGCTCCGCAATTGGACAGCCCGTTGGGCTGGTTGAACACCGATCGCCCAATGCGAATCGGTCACGAGCTCAAAGGCCACGTCGTTCTGCTGGACTTCTGGACCTACTGCTGCATCAACTGCATCCACATTCTGCCCGACCTGAAATTCCTCGAGAACAAGTACGCGGCTGAACCGTTCGTTGTCATCGGCGTCCACAGCGCCAAGTTCGCCAACGAGTCATCCCGCCAGACCATCCGGTCAGCGATCCATCGCTACGAAATCGAACACCCCGTCGTGGTCGACGATGCGATGGCTATCTGGCGGGCTTACGGCGCTCGAAGCTGGCCAACCTTCGCCCTCATCGACCCGGAAGGATATCTGGTGGCCCACACCGCCGGCGAAGGGCAGCGCGACGTGCTCGACGAGGCGGTTGCCGAACTGCTCGCCGCGCATCGCACCAAAGGCACGCTGGCAACAGAACGGGTTTCGCTCCGACGCGATGCAAGCGTCGAGCCTGCCACCGGGCTTGCCTTCCCCGGAAAAGTACTCGCCGACGCTGCCCGTAAGCGGCTGTTCATCGCGGATTCCAACCACAATCGTATCGTCACAACCTCCTGGCCCGACGACCGCGGGCGATGCACCCTGATCAAGACCATCGGCTCCGGCGATCTCGGCGACGCCGACGGACCGGCTGAGTCTGCGACGTTCGACCATCCCCAGGGGTTGGCTGTCTCCGCGGACACGCTCTACGTCGCTGACACGGAAAACCACACCATCCGTGCGGTCGACCTGACGTCATGGCAGGTCACCACCGTCGTCGGCACGGGAGAAATGGGATACGACCGGGCAGGTGGCGCGATGGGCACGCAACAACCCATCAGCTCGCCCTGGGACCTTGCCGTCGAAGGCGGAACGCTCTACGTCGCGATGGCTGGACTGCACCAGATATGGCGCGTGGAAATGCCCGTCGGCTTCGCCCGGGCGCTTGCTGGTTCGGGAAGAGAAAACATCGTCGACGGGCCCGTGGAAACGGCCGCCCTCTCACAGCCTTCCGGTCTATGCCTCCACCGGGGCAAACTGTACGTAGCCGACAGCGAAGTCAGCGCCATTCGAGAAATCGACTTGGCGGCCGAACAGGTGACCACACTCGTCGGGCAGGGGCTATTCGTCTTCGGCGACGTCGATGGCCCGACCGACAAGGCGAAGCTTCAACACCCTCTCGGCGTTTCGTCGTGGAACGACGTACTGCTCGTGGCTGACACGTACAACCACAAGATCAAGAAACTGCACCCCTCCGCTCGACAGGTGACGACGCTGTACGGGTTAGGGCTGCCCGCGACCTCCACGCCCGACAATCACAAGCCGGGCTTCTTCGAACCCGGCGGCCTTTGCGTTTCCGGTGACACACTGTTCGTCGCCGACACCAACAACCATCGGATCGTACGCGTGGATCTGACAACAGACGACTGGGCGGAGTTGACCATCGACGGCCTGCGCTCGCCGTCAGCCGCAACGGAAGACGCGGCCGGACAAGCCATCATAGACGCGCCCAAATCCTCGATCGGCCCGGATCGTGCGACATCGCTCTCCATCACCGTCGAGTTGCCCGGCGGCGCGCACCTGAATCACGAGGCTCCGTGGACGATCCGCGTTACGTCCAGTGACGAAGTATTGGCACAAGTGACGGGATTCGATCGATCGTTCCCGCTTGTTGTCAACATTCCTCCGCAGTCGCAGCCGGCCGATCAAGTGTGGCAAGTCGCTGCGTCCTTCGTCTACTGCACTGCGGACGACGAAGCGCTCTGCATTCCGGCTGAAGCAACATGGCAAATCCCAATCACTCTAGTACCAACCGCCGAAAGCGCGATATCCCTGCGCACCTCTGCCATCATTCGAACGCCATGATATAAGCCCAATACAGCGACGTCACCGTGGCCGGTGGCGCGGTCAACCGCGGTGTGCGATGTAAGACGATTGCTGCCGGCTGTGATGGCATAGGTGGTCCGCAGGTTGGCCCGCAGGGCGTTCTTCGCGAGGCGATTGCCGCGGTCGTCGCACTCATATGTCGAATCAAAATCCACGACTCACCACCCATACCGTCCAGCCGATACGGTCAAGAATCCCACAATTCGCGGAGAATAAGTTGCGTGCCCTCCGAATCCCCGTGAAGTGGCAGCGCGACCTTGCAGGCGCCTGGGAATGATGGTTTCCTACAGAGCGTTTCCGACCCCGTTTCTTCTTTCTTCGACTCGGTTATGTCTCCGTTGTTAATTTGTACGCGGATCGTCGATGGGGTACACTGCCATTCCGACCGCTACAAGTTCATTGATAAGATCTAGACTCTTGGCTTCAATCGGTAATAACAGCAGCAACCAGCCAGAATCAGATTCGTACCAGAGAAGCGCGTCCCAAGGGATGTTGCGGCCTGTGAGCATATCTAGGTCAATGTATTGCAACTTTGGCGCACTGCGTTGATCGACGAGGTTTTTGCACTGAAAATAAAACACCCACTGCTCGTAGTGCGCCGTCCGATCGAAGAATTCTGCGAGCATCCCCAAAGAGCCCTGTGACGTTGCATAGAGTACAGCCTTAGGATCACTAGCCACGGGCACCCAGCCCGACGGAGGTTCACGTACTGAATTCTTGAAAAGAGGTGGACCGATTTGGACACAGATTGACTGGGCCTCGAATCGTGACGCCATCAGTTGGGCTAACTCCTGAATACTGTTCCCCTCAAGGCAGAGGAAGTATTCGCAGGCGCGAGCCTGCACCACGATGTGCGCGTGTTCGGATGCGCGGTAGATTCGGTCATGGCGCAATCGCATGATGAAGTCGTTTCCTTTACGCGGGTCCATGATTTCCAGAGCGCCAGTGCGATCAAGCGACCGTAGCAATGTTCTCTTCAACTCTCGACTCCCAGTACGACCTAACGGGCGGCTAAACAACGGATGCACGACTGGCCTATCATAGCGGCTTTCGGGTTGTGTTGGTATTTGCTTGTTTCTGCCGGACGCTTTCCCGATCACGGCGATCTCGATTTCGTGTCGTTCGACCGAATGCTGCTTCGGCGGTGCCCGTTCAGATCAATTCGGCGCAGCGCGGATCTGGCGGCCGGTGCCAGTCTGGGCATTCTCAACGGGTCGCAGGCGGCTCCTGTCATGAGCATCGGTGGGGCGTCCCCGCGACAGCCTTGTCGTTCCTGACGACTTCCGAGCTGAAACGTCATGGTGTAATCGTCACAACGCCTCGGCCTTGTTCGGGGTGAAGCTAGTGCAGCGTCTACAAAGGTCTTTCGACTTTCCTGAAGGCGCGGCACTTGTGTGCCATGGCCAAGCGCAGCGCGGCCATGCGATCAACACGAGGAGGCATGCCCGCGCCTTCGGCTTGGGCATGGCAGGCAGATGTCGACGGACCCTATTTGAAACGGCACGAGCGCAGTGTCTACAAAGGTTGATGCCCGTTTGCCCGACCCATCAACCCGCGAGCCGGCCCCCGTGATTCCGCCTGCGATGGCCGCACTGCCGGTCAGCGCGCCAGCAGCTGCCCCTACTACCATAAAAGGGATCGCGCGGATAGCAGCATCGATGTTGGAGGACGCAGGGCCTTCGTCGAGTTGGGACACGATGATCGCATCGATGCCGATCGCGTAGGCAAACGTCGTAGCCACGAGCACATCCGTGATTCTGCCGAGAACCAGGCCTGTGGGGTCGTTGAACATGACGGGGTTGTTGCCGAGGTAGGTGAAGAGGTTCAGGCCGTCGGCGTATAGGGTGAGGGCGTCGAAGGAATCGAAGGCCGGGAACGGGGCGGAGCCGTGGAAGCCGTTGGCCATGATGAGGGGCGTGCCGGAGGCGTTGGGGTCGTTTCGCAGGTATCGGCCTATCGTGGGTGAGTAGAAGCGGTTTCGGTTGTAGTAGAGGCCTAGGGCGTTTGGGGTCAGGGCGGGTGAGCCGTGGAACGCGTCGTACCGGTCGAAGAACAAGCCCTGATGGCCGACGCTGTTGATCGGCGTGGGTGGATCGCCGGGGGCGGTCAGGTCGTCGGTGGCAACGACAACGCCGTACGGCGTGTAGGCGTACTGCTCCAAGACGTCGCCGTTTGCGTTAAGCAGGGCGGTGACGTTGTAGTTGGCGTCTTGGGTGGTGTAGAGGACGCCCCGCTCAGCTGGCGATGTGTCCGTACACGATCATCGCGTCCCCCACCTCCAAGAAGAAGGAGGTGGGCCACCCAGCCGAATACCCCAGAAAACAGGGTTAGAGGCGACATTTCGCGAAACATTGCGGCTACTTGTGACAATGGGCTCGGCAGGATTCGAACCTGCGACCAATCGATTATGAGTCGACGGCTCTAACCGCTGAGCTACGAGCCCCGTACTACACACTACCTACGAGCATTCGACCCGAAACCCGCGGCTCTCGCAAGAATCGCTCTTGGCAGAATCGGGCGGTTCGGGGCTTGTGTCTCTCGGAAGGGATCGTGCTCCGGTTTTTGTCGATATCGCGTGCTTTTCATTCGGGGAGGAGCGTGTATTCTAGCGCCGGGCGAGCCGGGCCAATTCCACGGGTGTGTTGTCCCGGCGATGCCGTGATGAAATCCGATCCGTCAATTCACAAAAGGAGCCGCTCCCATGAAACACGCCGAACGACTGTTCGCCGCAGCATTGTTGGCGATGCCCGTCCTCGTTGGTTGTGCACCGGCTGAATATGACCTCGCTGAGATGGCCAATCAGCAGCGAGCCCGACCGGCGGAATTGGATCAATTGGAGTTTCTCATTGGCAATTGGACATCGGAATCTGAGGCGAAGATGCCCAACAGCGAAGAGGTCTTGCGCGGAACGGGTACCAGCAAGACCACGTGGGGCATTGGAAAGCGATTCCTCACGACCGAATTCACCGGCAACCTCGGCGGCGGCATGGGCAACATGACCGGTACGGAGTATTGGACGTGGGACGCTGCGGCGAAGAAGTTCCGCACTTGGTGGTTCGACAATTGGGGAGGCGTTGCACACGGGTCGGCTAAGTACGACGCGAAGAACAAGGTTTGGCGCATTCACGGGTCGGCACGCAGCACGCTGAGCGGCAGAAAGTCCGTCCAAAAGGGCACGATGACGGTCGTCGACGACAACACGATCAAGTGGACGTGGTCTGAATACGACAGCCTCGGCCTGTTCAAAATGTTCGAGATGACCGGCGTGAATCGACGTCAATAGCCACCATCAACTCGGGCGATCGACGCCCGCATTCTACCCATTGACCGACGTTTCGAGGATGGTTCAGCAACCCTCGAAACGCCGGTCTTTTTTTTAAGCGATTGCCTCATCGCGTCCGGTCAACGTGATTCGAACGCTCGCGACAGGCCGCCGAGGACGGAACCCTCGCCTTTGGAACGCGCGAACGTTCCGACGATTCGGCCTGCCAATCGCGAAAACGGTAGCGACTGCATCCAGACCGTACCGGGACCTGTCAGGGTCGCGACGAACAGCCCTTCCCCGCCGAACATCATGGTCTTGATGCTCCCCGCTCGTTCGATGTCGTACTGAACCGTCGGCTGCAGCGCGACGAGGCATCCGGTGTCGAGACGCAACGTCTCTCCGGCCGCCAGTTCGCGTCGTGCGATCGCGCCGCCGGCGTGCAGAAAGGCGATGCCGTCCCCCTTGATGCGTTGCATGATGAACCCCTCGCCGCCGAATAGTGCAGTGCCGAGTTTTCGTTGAAACGCGATCCCGATTTCAATCCCACGGGCAGCCACAAGGAACGCTGATTTTTGACACAGGATTTCGCCACCCAGTTCATCGATGGCCATCGGGATGATTTGTCCGGGGTACGGCGCTGCGAAAGCGACTTGTTCTTGCTGCGTGCTCTCGGCGCCGAAGGTGGTCAAGAAGAGCGACTCGCCGGTGACCATGCGTTTACCAGCCGCCATCATCTTACCGAGAAACCCGGTCTCCTTCGACGCGTCACCGAAAACGGTCTTCATTCGGATTCCGGCGCTCATGTACATCATCGCGCCTGCCTCGGCGATCACCACCTCGTCCGGGTCGAGCGTAATTTCGACGAACTGCATGTCGTCGCCGAAAATCTCGTAATCGATTTCGTCCGCGACGCGCGGCTTGGTGGGAGGGCGTGGCGGCGACGCAGTTTGCCCCAGCGCCTGACCGATTGCGGCGACCTGTCGAGCTTTGGTCCAATCGTGATGACCGGGACCGTAGACCAGCGTTTCAGGGCCATCGGCGGATGGGAGCTGAACGATCAACTCAGCCCAGTCCACCGGACCGACGGTTTGTCCATCCTTCACAAAGAACCATCCGGAATCGGTGCTCATCGCAATCGCTCCATGGGTGTGCTTGTTCCGTACCACCGAAAAGGTTGCCGAACGCAACCAAAAGACGCAACATACACCGGTCGCTAGGTGATGCAATTGATGTCGGTGGCGAATCAAGGAGGTGAGGCCATGAAACGTGCGATGATGGGGTTGATGGTTCTCGGTTGTGCTTCGTGCGGCAATCTTTCCGGCGTGTTGAATGGATTGGGGTTGTCACCCAACAGCGTGACGCTGCGTTTGGTGAACGAAACGACGTCGCGCGTCAAGCCCAGCGTGTACGTGAGCAAGGCGGGCGATTTGTTCTTTGACAGACTCACCGAAGAGTTGCTGACGTTGCAAATCAATCTTCAGGATTTCGGCGATCTTGATCCCGGCGAAGTTGCGTCGCGATCGTACGATTGTAATGACATCGAAGCGGTGATGGCCAAGGACGCCGAACTCAAGACTGGGTTGGGAATCTCGCCGAACGACGATAGCAATATATTTATTGACGGCGAGGACTTCCGCTGCGGTGATACCGTGACGATCACTTACTCCGGCGGAATAGGGAGTTTTCGGGTGAACATTGCGGCTTCATCGTTCGACCCGCAGGTGTTGCTCGATTTGTTGGGGAGTCTGCCGATCTCGGGCCGATAAGCGGCGACCACGTTCTTGGTGCGGCCTGTCCTTGGGGTGGGGCGCGTTGGCGGCGCGTCCGATTCCGACGTGTGGCGCGCGATCGGTCAGGTTTCGGCCACGATCGTTATCGCGGCGTTGAGTCGCTGGTAGATTTCGTCGACGCCGTCTCCGAATCCCGCCATCGCGACGATTACGCCCGCCGAGATGATCCCCAGCATGACGGCATACTCCGTCGCGGTTGGTCCGGTTTCGTCACCAATGAAGTTTCGGCATGTTTGTAGTATTGTTCTCATCGCGTGGCCCGGTGTTTCTTGGTCTTGGGTTTGTTGTTTCTGTTGTCCTCCTCGCCCTAGTCAGCCTACGATTGGTTTGGGGCGGCAGCAAACAGCGGCTGGGCAGTTCGTTGGGACAGATCCAGGGGGCGACAGCGATCAGAGGCGAGATACCGCGTCCGCGTGGGGTCATTGTGGACCAACTGGGACGTTGCATCGGGTTTGTGTCCGAATCGGTCCACCGGCGACGCGTTTCCGCCAGTTCCGGTCGGCTTGGTGTTGGCGAGCGGGCTTTTCGGACACCGAAAAGAAAGCACAAAAACCGGATTCATCGAAACTCGCGGTGATTCGTCAGGTATAAACCAGCGGAGGCGGCGTATCGCCGGTGGCGTGGGTGTATTGGAAGGATGACGTTTTCGGCGACAGGAGCAAGCTCCATACCCCCGGTGGCGGCGCATCGTGACAGGTTTCGCTCCGGCGGATCATCCACGGTCTTGCGCTGGGCTTGTGCGGATGATGCTATAGGAAGGATGCGACGTGGCACTTGGTGAAATCCTGGTCAAACAAGGGGCCGTCACGGCGGAGCAATTGGCGGCTGCCCGCGAGCAATGCAAAGACCCGTCACATCGCGTCGAAGACATGCTCGTGGAGATGGGGCATCTCAGCGACCACGATTTGCTCGCGGCGCGTAGCGAACAGCTTTCGATCCCGGTGGTGGATCTGACCGACATCGAGGTCGACCCGGAACTTGTGAAGCTGGTTCCGTCGAAGGTCGTCCATCGTTATCAGCTTTTTCCCGTTGAGCGTCAGAACGGGACCCTTCGCGTTGCAACGTCTGATCCGTTCAACCTGTACGCGTTCGACGAACTCCGCATGTTGACCGGCATGAAGATCGAGCCTCTGCTCGCCTTCGAACGCGACGTCCAGCGGGTCATCAAGGAGTATTACGGCGTCGGTGGCGAGACCGTTCAGGCCATGGTTGGCGACGACGTTGAACTTGTCAGCGACCTTTCCGAAGAAGATCAAGACCTCATCGAGATGGCCCAGGAAGCCACAGTTGTTAAGCTGGTTAACGAAATTCTCCTGGAGGCGATCCGCGACAAAGCCAGCGACGTTCATATCGAACCCTATGAGAACGATCTGCGGATTCGCTATCGTATTGACGGCGTTCTTCATGCCACGATGGTGCCGCCGCAAATCCGTCGCTTTCATGCAGCCATCGTTTCGCGTATCAAGATTCTGTCGAATCTCAACATAGCTGAGCACCGTCTGCCGCAAGACGGCGGGTTCAGGATTCGTGCCCAAAACCGTGAAATCGATTTGCGTGTGAGCATCATTCCGTCGGCGTTCGGCGCGGCGGTGGTCATGCGTATCCTCGATAAACAGTCCGCGCTCATCGGTCTGGATCAGCTGGGCATGTTCGATTCGGTATTGCACCGATTCAACGAGTTGATCGTCCAGCCGTATGGCATCATCCTCGTCACAGGTCCGACCGGGTCCGGCAAGACCACGACGCTCTACTCCGCCCTGAGCTTGATTAAGAATGATTCGATCAAAATCCTGACGGTCGAGGATCCGGTCGAATACTATCTTGACGGCATCAATCAGGTGAAGGTCAACCCCAAGATCGGGCTGACGTTTGCCTCCGGGCTTCGGTCCTTTCTCAGGCATGACCCGGACGTGATTCTGGTCGGCGAGATTCGCGACTACGAAACCGCGGAAGTGGCGGTCAACGCGTCACTGACAGGCCACCTCGTCTTCAGCACCCTGCATACCAATGACGCCGTCACCGCCAACACGCGTCTGTTGGACATGGGGATTGAGCCGTTTTTGGTCAGCAGTTCGATTGCCGGCGTGCTTGCTCAGCGACTGGTTCGCAAGATCTGTCCCGCCTGCCGCGAAGAGTACGAGCCCGATCCGTCGCAGTTGCCGGCCGATTTCAATTATCAACCCGGCCAGACGCTGTTTCGCGGACGCGGGTGTCGCGAATGTCGCAACAGCGGCCACAAGGGACGGTTCGGCATTTTCGAGTTGATGGTAATCGACGACGAACTGCGGGAGTTGATCGTGGGCCGCGCGCCGGCGATGAAGCTCTTGGAGGCGGCCCGTCGGAACGGTCTTATTTCGATGCGCGAGGACGGTTGGGCCAAGGTGCGTCGCGGAGAGGTGGCGATCGAAGAGGTCGCCCGCGTCACCAAAGCGTAGCGGACGCCGTTTTCCATTTCATGCTGTGAGAACAATACAAGGCGTCGGACGCGACGAGAGTCATGCGAGGCTGTCCTATCGGCCGATCATCGCCGTTTCGTTTCGTTGGTTGCGCTCACACTTGCCGATGTATTGAATTCTCGGACCGGGCGTTCTTTTGCGATGGGATTGCAATCGTCGGCCGCGACGAGGTGTACAAACAATCGTTCCTGATCTCGCGCCGGGCAAGCCCGACGTTTGTTTTGTAGGAATTGACGTAAGTTGTTGAACTGGATAAGGTAACCGTACGTGGCCAAGACGCCGACGCCCAACCAACATTGTGTCGATCAGGGAGGATCGCTCGCAAAGGCTCACATCGCTGAGTTGTTTCACGCACGACGTACCGTCCACTCGGTGAACCGGCGGCAGGTTGTTTGGTCTGCGCCGATTCGCGGCTGGCTCGGCGTGGGTGCACATCGAGCGTAAAAAAGCATGCCAACCTACGCGTACAAAGCGATGCAGGACGGTGGACGCGTCATCAGCGGTGTCCTGACGGCGGAGAACCACCAAGTTGCGCTCGGCATGCTTGACGAGCAGGCGCTGTATCCCATCAGCGTCGAAGAATCGGGCGGTAGTGCCGGCGGCGGACGACGTCGGGGGGTCAAGCTTCGCTACCTGACGGCGTATTACCAGCAGATGGCCGACCTGTTGCGGGCGGGCGTGCCCATGCTCAAGTCGCTGGAAGTGCTGTCGGAGTTGGAAGGCTCACCCGCCGTCTTGCGACAAATCATGGCTGAAGTCCGTGAGGACGTGGCTGGCGGCGCGACGCTCGCCGACGCGATGGAGAAACATCCCAACGTGTTCAAGGACCTCCATTGCGCGATGATCCGCGCGGGAGAGCGTGGTGGATTCCTCGAAGACGTGTTGGCGAGGCTTGCCATTTTTGCGGAGAAGCAGGACGAGCTGCAGAGCAAGTTGCTCGGTGCGATGATCTACCCGTCGGTGCTCATGTTCGCCGGTGTGAGCGTGGTCACGTTCATCATGGCGTTTGTGGTTCCCAAGCTTCGAGACCATCTCAGGCCTGAAGCCTGGAACGTGATGACTCATCTGGTGTTCGGTTTGAGTGATTTCGTGAGGGTGTACTACTGGGTGGTGTTGTTGGTGGTCATTACGTTGGTGGTCGGTTTCAAGTTATTCGCAAGCACGCGTACCGGTCGTCGGGCGATTGCCATTGCGAAGCTGCGGGCGCCGGTATTCGGTAAGATCGTGACGCTCGTCGCGGTGAGTCGTTTTTGCCGTATTCTTGGCACAATGCTTCAAAACGGCGTGCCGATTCTTCAATCCTTGAAGGTGTCGAAGGACTCCGCCGGCAATGAGATTCTGGCGGAGAACATCGAAACCGCCAGCGAATGCGTGCGCCGCGGCGATACGTTGTCCCAGCCGTTGCGTGAGAGTGGGTTGTTTCCCGGCGATGTCTTGAGCATGATTTCGGTGGCTGAAGAGAGCAACAACCTTGACAATGTACTGATTCAGATCGCCGAGACCCAGGAGGTTCGGACAGCCAGAACGGTCGACATGGCGGTGCGTCTGGTCGAGCCGTTGTTGCTCATGGTTATGGCGCTGGCCGTCGGCGTTATTGCCTTTGCGCTGTTGCTGCCGATCATGACGATGGGTGCTTCGGGACGATAGTGGACAAGCGATGAAAACCTCAACCAGGTCAAACGAGCTAAGGAGTTGGACGTGATGAGAAGGAAAATGGTTCGTCGGTCAGCGTTCACGCTGATGGAAGTGCTGATGGTGGCCGCCATTCTGGCCTTGCTGGCGGCGTTTGCCGTGCCCGCTCTAATGAAGCAGGGTTCACAGGCCAAGGTCGATCTGACGAAGTCTCAGGTTGGTAACAGCGGTACGATCTCGCAGCAGTTGGATAAGTACCGCTTCGACGTCGGTCGATACCCGGACACCAGCGAAGGGCTTGCGGCGCTGTATGAGCGGCCGAGTTCGATTGACGAGGAGAGCGGCAAGTGGAAAGGGCCTTACCTGAAGGGGTCGATCGAACAGCTTCGAGATCCGTTCGGGGCTGAGTACGAATACAAGTCGCCTGGCGAGTTCAACGAAGACAGCTTCGATCTTTGGAGCGTCGGCGAGGATGGCGAGGACGGAACCGACGACGACGTCGGGAACTGGGTCAAGAAGTAACAATCGTTCGCTAAAGCTTTCACTGCCGGTCACGCTGCGACCGCGACGCGAGTGATCGCGTGTTGTCATAGCGAACCAAGCGAACGAGGTGTCCGCACGGATTGGCGACCAAGTACGATGCGCATTCGACTGCGACAACATTCAGCCTACACGTTGGTTGAGATTATCATGGTGGTTGCCATCATCGCGGTGATCATGTCGCTGGCTGTTCCTGACTTGGTGAACGATATCGAACGGCGTCGATTTCCGACGTCCGCTCGCCAGCTCCGGGCTCTGCTGACGCTGGTCCGCGCCAACGCGATGTACGATGGGAAGCGATATCGAATCCGTTTCCCGGAGAAGGACGAGATCGATTTCAACGGTGAAGATCGTCAGCCGATTATCGAGCGGGAGGACAACCCCTTCACCGAACCCAACGTTTACAACCGCGTCGACCAACCGTGGACGCGCGTGGACACGTTTTACAGAGGCGTGTGGTGCTCCGAGGTGCGTCTCGGGCGCCCGACGCTCGACAAGCTGGAAAACCAATTCGTCGGTGCTGAACTTGACCAGCGGCTCGAAGCGCTCGCCCAAGGGCACGAGGAGGGCTACCCGCCGCTGATCGTCGAGCCGGATGGCACGACCGAGTGGGTGACCTTCGTCCTGACCGACGCACCGCCGGACACCGATCGCGCAGAACTCGAAGTCAAACAACAGATCGAGGTCATCATGGACGGGTTGACGGGGCTGATCTGGCTGCAGCGCCCGTTTTATGACGACGAGTTGACGCTTTTCAAAGAAAACGGTTGGCCGCCGGTTTTGCGGCGGGACTTCCTGAGGCTTTCTCCGCTGACCGAAGAAGACGTGCTCGAGATCAGCGAAACGGCGGTGCGGCGATGAATCGAAGCAGTGACCAACCACGTGGCAGGCGCACTGTAGTCCGTTCGCGCGCCGTGCGTCACGGGTTCATCTTGCTGGAAGTTGTGGTGGCGGTCGCGTTGCTGGTCATCGGGCTGACGTTCATCGGGTCGCAGATCGGGCAATCGCAGGAATCGTCGTTCGAGAGTGAAGCGCTGACCAGGCGGATCATGCTGGCGGAGTCCAAGCTGGCTGAACTCGACACAGGGCTGGTCAACCTCGACGCGGAGGCTGACAACGAGGTGGAAGGTGATTTCAGCCTGCTCTTTCCAGATTATGGATGGCGGATGCGGTTTGATGAAACCACGACGGAGAATCTTCGGCTCGTCACGCTGCACATTCTTTACGCTCCGCGAGAAACGCTCGAAGACGATTTCGATCTCAAGAACGCCAAGATCGTGTACACCGTTTACGCGCTTCGGGCGGTTCCCCCCGTGGTGGATCTCCAAGTGGACTTCGGGGTGGACGACGACGCGCTCCAGAAGCTCAGCGAAGAGATGCCGATCGACGATTTCGATCCGGCCAACTTCAACCCCGCGATCTTCCAGACCTTGGAATTCGACCAGCTCGTGACCGTGCTGCCCGCGCTGATGCAGGCGTTCGGCATCAGTCTCGATGAACTCAACGCGATGATTCCTCCCGAGCTGCGCGACATGCTCGATTTGGCCGGCCAGGAACCCGAAGACGACAGCGCGCAACCTGCGGACGACAGTCAAACCAACCGTCGCCCCGGCGACGCAGGCCAGCGGCGCCCGGGTGACAATCAGACGCCGACGTCACCGGCTGCTCCGACCGATCCAACAGGTCGCGACACCAATCCCGACGAAGGGGTACGCCCATGAGACGCGAGCGATTCCGAGCACAGGCGGTGACGCTTCTGGAAGTAACGTTGGCGGTGTCCATTATGATCCCCGTGTTGGCGACGGTGTTCATCTTTTACGCCAACTCGCTGGAGACAGCCGACCAAGCGTCGGTTCGCGTGCGCAACGTTCAGTTGGCCCGCGTTATTCTCGATCGAATCACGCAAGAGATTCGCCAGTCGACGGGTTTCTCGGCTGGTTATGGTACGGGCATTTTCGGCACGGAGCATCAGGTTTCAATCAACACCGTGGTCATTCCCGACAAAGCTCTGGTGGAACGTCGTGGTATCCGTGCCCGGAAACGTCCCGGGCAGTTCGATTTACGACAAGTCGACTACTACATCGCTTGGGATGACGTGAACACCGACGAAAACGGCGATCCGCGGGCACTTGGGTTGGTGCGACGCGAACGTCGTACGTTCAACAAGCTCAAACCCGCAGAGGTCGACCAGAATCAGAACGACAACCAAAACGAAAACGCGAGCCAGGACCGCCCCGGCATCCAGGGTCTGGGGCAACCGGGATCGGGAATCGGAAAGCAGCCGGCATCTCCTTTGGGTTTGCAGACCAACGACAACGGCTCGGGCGATGGCCCGCCGGACGGTGTTGGGCCCGCGTCGAGCAATCCGTTTGACGACAATTTTGACAAAGAACTGAACAAGGACGAGCTCGAAGGTGCCAAGCGAGAGCTCTACGCCCCCGAAATCAAGTACATCCAGTTCCTGTACCACGACGGGAATCGGTGGTGGAAATCGTGGGAGATCAAGACCGGCAACGCCCTCCCTCAAATGGTGATGGTGACGATTGGGTACGAACCCGAACTGCCCGAAGACAATCAGATGGAGATCATTGACGACTCCGTCCTTCAGAATGAAGACGACATCAAGCCTCTACCGGAAGACCGGTTCATGAGGGTGGTGCGCATCCCGCAGGCGGACTCGTTCTTCGGCTCGCGGGTCCAGAGAGAGGTTTCCTCCTTCAGCAGCTTGGAGGATGCGCGATGACGTCCGTCACGTTCGCACAAAACCGCGTGAAGCGTTCCGCGATGATCCTGCCGATCGTCCTTCTGATTCTGATTCTGCTCGGGATGATGGCAGCGAACGCAGCCTTCTATGTCCACGCCGATCTGTCCGCGACGCGGTCGCTTTCCCATCGCTTGCAGACCAGGCTCGCAGCCGAGTCCGGTCTTCAGAAGGTCATGCTCTTTCTTCGCACCAACCGGAACAATCCCGCGGCGTGGCTTCACAATCCCGAAGAATTCCATCGCGTCATCGTCTGGAGTGACACGGGAGGATTGGAAGCGCTGGGTACGAACACCGAGTTCGACCCGGGCGATCGCGCCCAAGCCTACAGGTTCAGCATTGTGGCAGACAATCCCGACGACGACGAAAAGCTGGTACGGTTTGGAATCACGGACGAATCGTCGAAGTTGAACCTCAACGTCGCCTCCCGGGCCCAATTGCTCTCATTGATCGGTCGGTTTGCGACCGAAGACATGGTTGTGGAGGAGTTGGTGGACGCGCTGATCGACTGGCGTGACAGCGACAAGATCCCCGGCGAGTTCGGCGCGGAAGATCAGTACTACGCCCAATTGGACCCGCCCTACGCCGTCAAGAACGCGCCGCTCGACACCGTCGAAGAGCTTTTGTTGATCCGCGGTTTCACCGGAGAGTTGCTCTACGGAGAGGATTTCGATCGCAACGGGCTGATGAGCCCCAACGAGAACGACGGTGACCTCCTTTTTCCGCCCGACAACGCTGACGACAAGCTGGACCGAGGATTGTACCCGTTCGTGACCGTCTACTCGCGCGATATGAACACCACCTTCGACAACAAACCTCGCGTCTACCTCTTGGGTGATTCCGCGATTGTCCAGGCTCAACTCAGCGAATTCGTCGAAGACCAAACCAAGATGAACTTCATCGCCGCAGCGGGTGCGTCGCAGCCGCCGCTCACCTCGCCGGCCGGCCTGCTCGCCGACCGTCCCCAACAGACCAGCGACGATGTGATTCCTTCGCCGATCACCGAAGAAGACATGGTGTGGATCATGGATCGATGCACGACGCTGCCGACGCCCGAACTGATCGGTCTGATCAACATCAACACCGCCGGGGTGGAAGTGCTCTCCACGCTCCCCGATCTGACCGCCGACGACGTCGCCGAGATTATTTCCATGCGGGCTGAGTTGTCTGACGAAGAGCGTGTCTCGACCGGATGGCTTGCGCCGGTGATCGGCCGCGAGAAATTCACAGCAATCGCGCCGCACATTTCGGCGCGCGGCACGCGGTTCCATGTCGAGTCGCTCGGTTATGGCGACCACATCGGCGCGATGTCGCGGTTGGAGGCGATCATTGAAATGCGTGGCCCGGTCGCGCAGATCGTGTACAACCGGGACTTGACGACGCTCGGAACGAGTTTTCCCATACGCTACGCGGAGGGGGATTCTGAACTGGAAGGCTTTAATGATTGATAAATCGATCCTGAGTATCGACTGGGACCCCTGTACCCTGCGCATCGCACAAGCGACGGTGAGCAAACGATCCGTCCGGATCGATCAGGTTCTCAGCGTTCCGATTGCGACCGGTGTGGACTGCCAAGACCCTGAATCGTTCGGCGGGTTCATAGGCCAGGCGCTGTCGCAGGCGAAGATTCGGACCAAGAGGGCGGTCGTCGACATTCCGAGAGAGTACGCCAACTTCTACACGCTGAAGCTTCCCAAGGCGTCGTTAAATGATCTGGCGAGCATGGTTGCGTTTCAGATCCCCAAAGAGCTGCCCTATCCCGTCGATCAAGCCGCCGTCGATTTCTCCGTTGCGCCCGAGGCTGAACAGGAGGATACGAACGACGTGTTGGTGGCGGCGGTGCGGAACGAGCGCATCCAGTTCTACACCAGCGTGCTCGAGCATGCCGGGCTCAAGCTGCAGCGCATCGGTCTAAGGCCTAACGCCAACGAGCTCGCCGTCACCGCCCTTCTCAATGCAACACCGCACGCGCGAGTGCTCTTCGTCGACGTCGGGCCGGTCATTACCGAGATCGACGTACTTCGCAACGGACGGCTGGTGTTTTCGCGAGCGGCCAGCGTGACCATTCCCGAGGCGTTCCATCCGCGGGCTGAGGTGACAGCGACGGAAGCGTCGACCGACGGCGACAGCGATTCTGCCGGCGGACTGTCGATCGTTGCCCGACGCGAAGAAGCGTCTCTCAACGAGGTTGTCGCCGAGTTGATGATCGAGGTGACCCGCTCGATCGAAGCCTATCGTGCGACCGATCCCGGTTCGAATATCGACCACGCGGTGATCGGCGGTTGCTGCGATATCGAAGAAGCCCTCACCGACGCGATTCAACGGCAATACCGCACCAGCGCCCAGCCATACAATCCTGCTACGTGTTTTGGGTGGGACGCCGATCGAGGCGCTGCTGCCGGGGCGTTCGCTTCCACGCTCGGGCAGATTCTGTTGTTGAACGAACCATCCGAACGCGTTTTTGACTTCCTTCACCCCAAGAAACCGGTGACGCGCACCCAGCAGCGCATGCGTCGCGCACCCATCGCAATCGCGACGACGGTCATCTTCGTCGCTGCCGTCGCCGTGTTCTACTTCAACTTTGTCAAGCCGCAGTACGACGCCCGGAGAGATTTGCGCAAGCGGATTCGTGAGATCAAAAAAACGCTGGCCGAGAACGAGCGGTTCGAAAGCATGGTGGCGACCATCGACGAATTCGAGAACGACGAGATCGTCTGGCTGGATACGCTCTATGAGCTCGTGAGCAAGCTGCCGGACGAGAAAAAAATCGTGCTCAAGAACATCGACATGAAGCAAAAGGATCGCATGATCAAGATTCCCTACCGGGCAGCGAGCAGCACCGTCGGAAGTGACTTGGTCAAGATCTATGAGGCGGACAAACGGTTCAAGGCGTCATTGAACGCGACAAGCGTCAAAACCAAGGAGGGTGAACGATATCCGCACAACGGCAGCGTGGATATCAAGATTTCCGATGCGGCATCTGATGAGTAGGATCGTTACCGGCCGCGTCGCCCCGCAGGGGACGCTTGCCGAGGTGGCCGGACGGAAACAATCGGTATGAATCGACGCGAAAAAACCATTGCGATCGTCTTGTGCGTCTTCGGCGGCGTATTCGGGACGGCCAAGTTCGTCTGGCCGTTCGTCAGCGAACAACTCTTCGCCATCAGAGAGGAAAACGCCGGTCTTCGTACGCGCGTCGCCAAGCTAGACGCCAAGCTGCTCGATGTTGAATCCGCCCGGTGGGCGTACCAGTCGTACGTCAATCGTACCGGTGGGCTCGACGTCGCCGGTGTCAAGAACGCGGTACACACCGAGATCAGCGCCCTGGCGACCAGCGCCAAACTCGGCAACCTTCGCGTCCAGCCCTCGCCCGCGTCCGAGTACCGCCCGCCGGGTTCACGCAAGAAGACCCGCATCAAGCAGATCAAGTTCACCGTCAACGCCGACGGCACGCTGCAAACCGTGGCGCGTTTCCTCAAGGCGTTCTACGAGATTCCGTACATCTCCCGAATCGAAACGATGAAACTCGACGCAATCAGCGGGCGAACCCGCGGCAAGAAGTACACCGTTAACATGCGGGCCACCATCGAAGTGCTCGTGCCCCCGGATGATCCGGTGGGACTCGTTAAAGCCGACCTGATCGTGCAGCCGGACAAGGTCGTCCACCACGGAGACCTTGACTACGCAATGATCTGGAAACGCGACCCGTTCAAGGAGTATGTCCCTCCACCGACTCCGCCAGTCCTGCCTCCGCGCATCGTCAAAAAGCCGCCCGTGACCACGCCGCCCCCCCCGCCGCCACCGGCGAAGATCGGCGACCCCGAAGCCGGCAACAAGACCATTCGGATGGCCTTGATTTACGGCACGAAGGACCGCACGATTTCAGAGTTGATGGTCGTCAACACCAACAACCAAACATCGGAATACCTCACCGTCGGCGATAAGCTCGACGGCGGGATCATCCGGTTTGTGCATCCGTGGGGCGCGGTCACGGTCCGCAAGGACGGAGACGAACGTGTTTATCCCATCAAGGTGACGCTGGCGGAATCACTACCCGTTGACGAGGCACTCGCGCAGTATCCCGAACTCGTCTACGCCTACAACGCTGCCAAGCCATCGCTACCCGACATCACACCACCGGGCGAAACCAAGGACGCCGTCATCGGGCCGAAACCGTCTACGGAAGCGACCGCTCCGTCAGTGGGTAAACCCCCCGCAGCCGGAACGAAAAGCAAAACCACGGCCGGCAACGGCGCACCTGCGGCGGGATCGAAGACGGCCCGCCCGACCGGCAAGATGTTGCCCCAACCCGCCTCGAGGAAACCCACGCCCGCGGCCAATCGCAAACCGCCGCGTCCTGCCAAGTCTGCACCGGTGGCCGGCAAGGGCGCTGCCGCGGCGAAACCCGTGAAGAAAGCACCCGTCAAGGGCGATTCAAAGCCTGCCGCCGGCAAAACGCCTGCTCGCAAGCCTTCGCCCACGCCGAGCAAAGCCGCTCAAAAGCCTCAAAACAGCAAATCGGACAAAAAAGCCGGCGTCAAAAACGCAACCAAGAAGCCGGCCCCTACGAAGAACAAGACGCCTGCCACGCAAAAGCCGGCGTCCAAGAAAGACAAGAATGCTCGCAACGCGCCGGTTGAGGACTCGAACGTCTTCGCTGCCCGACGTACCGACGCGATCGCGAGGCGAGCACCGTCATCGTACGATCAGCACCGCAACGGGTGACCAACCCTTTCCAGATCGTCAGCGGAGACTGGCGAGCGGTTCAGGAGTTTTGAGACATGCGAATGAACGAAGCCTTCAAACTGGACCGACACTGTCGGATCATCGCACTGGGGACGATGTGCATGATCGCTTGGTTGGTCGCAACACCGATCGCGACGGCCCAGTCCGCCGCCGGTCCGCAGCCTGCCGAGAAGAAAAACACCGCCAAGAGCGATCAGCCCGGAACGCTTCGGTTTGCCCAGGCACGCAAGTCCAAAGCGCAGAAAAATCGCAGAGCGACCCCGCGGCCGCGCGGCAGCACCACCGCCGCCAAAAAAGCCCAAAAAGGCAGAGCTCGCGCCGGCGCGAAACCCCGTAAGTCGCCGCCTACTCGTTCCGCTCCGCGAGCCGGCAGTAGGAAGCCGCCGACCCGAAAGGGAGAACCCGTCGTCTCTCGCGTCAACCTGGACGCCGAAGACCTCGGCAAACCTGCCGAGGAGCGCAGCTACACGTTCAGCATCGTCGACGGAACGTACAAAGATCTGATCGAGAACTTCGGCCGGATGGCCGGCGTCCCCGTGCTCGGAGAAGCACCCGTCGGCATGGTCTCGTTCGTTAGCACCGAGAAGATGGATTTCAAGAGCGCGTTGACGCGCGTGCGATTGCTCCTGTTCAAATTCAGCCCCATCGAGCCGTATTGGCTGACCTACAAAGACAAACATTTCGAGGTCATTCGCGTTACTGATATCTGGCGCGACATTCCGCTCGACAACCTCTTCATGAACCTCGCCGCGTTCAAGGCTGCCAACATCGCAGACAACGAGTTGGCCATGCTGCTCTACACGCCCGCCGATACCTCCGTTGCCGAGTACACCATTCTTCGCGACTTCATGCCCGACTATGTGCGGATCGCCCCGCTCGAGAACAGCAACTCGCTGGCGATCTTCGCGCTCGTCTCCGACATCAAGAAGTATCTCGAACTGATTCGCCTGTTTGAGGGCGCGGTTGACGATCCGCGCGTGCTCCAAAAGCTCGCCGTCAAGCATCTGCCTCCCAGCCAGGTCGTCGACACCCTCCGCCTGTTGATGGACGATCTGGGGGAAATCGGCAAACCCAAGCCTCGTCGTCCGCGCGGCGGCGCTGAAGCGGCTGTCGATCTCCCAGGGCAGCGGACGGTCATGTTTCCCGACGACGCCCAGCGCGTCATCATCGTCCGCGCCGTGCCCAAGAAGATCGCAAAGATCAAGGCCATGCTCGAATTCATCGACGTCGACCTCGGCGGAGATTTCGAACCGGTCCTGATCCCGATTCAGCACATCGCGGTGGAAGACCTGATCACCACAATCCAGCCCCTGGTGGTCAAAGGTGCAGCGCCGGCCATCAAGCGGCCTATTTCGAAACGAGGGAAGGCCAAGAAACCCACGCGAGGAATTCCCGCCGCCGTCACCACCGAAGAACTCGTGATGATTCCCGTACGGCGAACGAACACCCTGGTGCTCGTCGGTGCCGAGGAGCGAGTCGATCACGTGCGGCGGCTGATCGAGTTGTTCGACGTGCCTCTCGAAGACGGTGGTCCGGAATTCGTCGAAATCAAACACGCAACGCTAGCGCGCATTGCCGAGACGCTGCCGCCCATTGTCAAGGCATATGCTCAAGGCGGCGCAGGTGTGGAGGATTTCGAGGTTCTCCTGGAACCCACATCCAACTCCGTCATCCTGGTCGGCAACAAGCGTGACATTACGACCGCCAAGGACCTCATCAAGATGCTCGACATCGAGGGCGATGAGGTCACGCTGCACACGTACAAATTCTTCGATGCGTCGCCAACCACCGCAATGGAGTTGATCGTCCTCCTCGACAGCCAGAGTGGGGGACCTTTGCCGGCGAGATCGTCACGTAAGGGTGGCAAGAAACCGATTCGTCGCGCGACCAAGTCGAAGGGCTCAAACATTCACGTCGAAGAAGCCCAAAAATCGATATACGTTCTTTGCACCGAGGAGAATTGGACCCAAAAATACATGCCGCTGCTCAAGCGGCTCGACGAGCAGGCCGCCGCGATCGCGCCTTATGCACGAATTGAACTGACCTACCTCACGCCCGCCGAAGCGATCGACGCGCTCACCCCCCTCGTAGCAAGCAAGACCAAGAGCCCCGCGGACGTGGTGAGATTCGCCCCTGCCGAGCACGCGATCATCGTGACCGGCGTGACGCCCGCGAAGATCGAGTACATCAGGAATCTGGTCACCGAGTTGGACCGCGAATCAGAGGGTCGCCAGCGTCGCGTGTTTGAAATCGTCCACGTTGAACCGTCTGAGATCGAGAAGATTCTTAAGTCGGGCGTGGTGGGTAAAGCGGCTGCACCACGTGGTCGGACGGGCAAAGGAAAGTTCACCAGCAGCGACATCGTTGTGACTGCCATTGGTAACGCGCTGGTGGTCAGTGCACAGCCGGAAGACATGAAGGACGTGGCTGACTTAATTGCCCAGTTGGATGTGGAAAGTGCTGACAACACGGTGATTCGCGTCTATTCCGTTCCCCGCGGTCTGGACGTGCAGGACATCGCTTCGCTGTTGGAGTCGCTCGTCAGCGGACTTCCCAAGACGGCTGCTGCTCGCAAGCCCGCCGCCGCCCGCACCCAGGCGGGCATTCGAATCGTCGCCCAGGGCATCTCGCGCAAGCTGCTGGTCAGTGCTCCGGTCGAACGCTTTCCCAAGATCGAAGAGACGTTGAGGCTACTACTGGAAGGTGAATCGCCCGAGGGGTTCAAGGTTCGTTTCTTCCCCGTCAAGAACGCCGACGCCGACGCCGTCGCGTCCTTGATCGAGCCGATTTTGCAAATCCGAGAGAAAGAGTTGCGATCCATGGGGACCGCATCGGCCGGCGGAAACACCGCCCAGCGCGCCAACCCCATGCGGGCGTCCATGATCACCGTCAGTCCCGACGTTCAAATGGAGCGCATCATGGTCTCCGCCCCGGAGTCAATTCTTGCTGAGGCTCAAGCCCTCATCGAGCAGCTCGACCGTCCCAGCAGCCGCGGGGATCGAATCTTGCGCGTGATCACGCTTTCGAGATCCACGCCGGACGAAATTGTGGCCGCCGTCGGGGTCATGCTCTCCGGTGCAGCCAAAGGCCCCGTCCCTCCCAGGCCACGCGTCAAGAAAACGTCCAAGAGCGCCCGGCGGGCTGCCGCCCACGTCACCGATGACGTCGTCGTCACGGCCGCACCCGGCGGTGGGGCAGTGATCATCAGCGGCTTCCCCGACGAGGTCGACCGGGTCGAACGCTGGATTCACCAGCTCGACGCCGATGCCACGCCCGAGAAAACGCTCAAGATCTACCGGATTGCCCACGGAGACATTGATCAAATCGCCGAATCGATCATTGCCCTGTGCGACGTTCCCACCACCGCCCAAAAAGCACAAAAACGCGCCAAAGACGAAGGCGCTGACTTGTTCGACTCCGTCAGTGACATCCGGTCTGGTTCCGAGATCACCCTGTCGCTTGATCAATTCAACAAAATCATCATCGCGCGAGCAACGCCGGCCAAGATCTTCGAAATCGACGCCGTCATCGAAATGTACGAGGGCAAGGACGGGGAAGATCCCGCCATACCTGCTCCGGGTGTCATTCCGTTCCTGATCTACGAACTCAAGAACGCCGACGCTTTCGACGCGTCCATTTCACTGAGCAGCCTGTTGTCCACCCTCTGGCCATTCGCCGGCGACCCGCCGCCTGTCGACTACATCAGCGGCACGGACCAATTGGTGGTGAAATGTCTGCCCGAGCACAACGCCTTCGTGACCAACCTCATCCAGGACTACATCGACAAGGAGTCCACAAAGGCCACCAAAGTCAAACGGGTCTTCAAGACCATCGCCGGGCTCACCCCCAGCGCCGCAGCCGCCATGCTCAAAATGCGCATGCCCGATCTCAACATTCAACTCGACCAGATCGGTGAGGAAATCCCCGCTATTGAGCAACTTCGCCCCTACAAAAAACCCTGCGTTCTGCCTTCGTCGCTGATCCACGCTCTGACGCAGGCGACCGCCGGTGCGGTAGGCCAACAATCGCCCCAACAGGAGAGCAAGAAGGGTTCGGGCGACGCGACGAAACAGTCCGAGCGCGAACGGATCGCTCGCGAGGCAATGGCAAGCATCGCCGGAGCGAGTGGCCCGCCAAAATCGCCAGACGCCAACGTCGATGCCGACAAGGCGCCCGACGAGGCCAATAGCGAGCAGGAGGAATCCGATGAACCGTCCCCTCCGTTGATCGTGCGTTTCGACGACCGCGCGGGCGTCGTTGTGATCGAAGGCACGCCACGAGACGTTGATGAGGTGGAGGAAACCCTCGACGACATCCTTGACGAAATTGAGTCGATGAGCACCAAGCCCACCATCCGCGTCTTCCGAATCAAGTACCGCGATGTCAACGTGGCAGCCAACATCCTGGAGACCATGTTCGGGGCGATTCGCTCCCAACAGCCGCGAGGCGGTAACGCGGCTGCTGCCGCGCAACTGCGGGCGATGCAAATGGAGATGCAACGCCGAATGGCGGCGATGGCCCGACAGCAGAAGAATCAGCAACCCGCCACGACGCCCATGCCCGCCATCGACCCTCGCACCGGGCTGCCCGTCAAGGAAGGCGGTGACGAGCCCAAGAAGAAGAACGGGGTTCAGATGCGCATCCACCCCGATCCTCAAACCCGATCGATCATCGTGCGGGCGTCTACTGAAGACTTTCCCATCATCGTCGAACTGCTCGCCACCATCGATCGCCCGCCCGACGTCGTCAACGAACATCGCATCTTCAAGCTCGCCAGGCTTCGAGCAGCGGATGTCGAACAGCAAATCAAAATTCTACTCGGCATCCAGAAAACGGCTGGCCGATCGGCCCCTGTCCGCCGGACACCAGGGCGACGCGGCCGGGGAGGAGGCCAACCCAACCCGGCCATGCAGCAAATCGAAGACGCCTTGCTCAATCTCAATCTCGGCGCCGCCGGGCAGGGGACCATCAACGCTTCCAGCGATATCACCATCACGAGCAACGAGCAGGCCAACACCCTGCTGGTGATGGCCCCCAAGGCGGCCATCGACCTGATCGCCAAGCTCATCGAAGAACTCGAATCGCAGGAGATTCCCGTTCTCGAAACCCGTACCTATGCTCTCAAACACGCCACCGTCACCGACGCGGCGAGCAGACTGAAAGAAGTTTTCGGAAGCGCGAAGGGCGGTAGGAAGTCGGCCGATGGCTTCGATCCCAACGCCGTCAACCAGGCTACCTTCACAGGCGAGGAACGAACCAACACGCTTATCGTTCGAGCCCTCGACACCGATTTCGACAAGATCGAGCCTTTGATCGAGAAGTTGGATCAGGATCTCGGCGACCAGGAAGTCGTCGTCCCCTTCACGCTCGCCAACGCCGACGCCGCCCAAGTCGCCAAAACGCTGAATCAGGCCTATGGCGGGGGCGGCAGGGGCAAGAGCGGCAAGGCCGTCAAATTTGTCGGAGACACAGCCTCAAACACCGTATTCGTCACCGCGCCGGAACATCTGCGGGCCGAGATTGCCAAGCGCATCGCCGACATTGACACCATCGCCGGCAGCCTGCGAAAACCGCGGGTCATCAAACTGGCGGCTGGTCAGGCGGAAAGCATCGCCAAGAAACTTCAGGAAGTGTTTCGCGGGAAAGGGCGAAAGTCTGACGGCGTCTCCATCACCGGCGACAACACCAGCCGGCAGATTTTCGTCACCGCGCCGGACAATCTCTTTACCGAGATTCAAGAATATGTTCGGTCCATGGACTTGCCGTCGACCAACATCGACATCAAATCGTTTCCGCTCAAACACGCCAACGCGACCGAAGTGCACGAAAACCTCATGAAGATGGTTCGCCAGGCGGCCCAGCAGATCAAAGACAAGAGTGCAATGGACGTGTTCACCGCCACCGCCGACGAGCGGACCAATTCCATCGTCGTGCTCGGTGGTCCGACCAGCTTCGCGCTGGTCGAAAAGGCGCTGCGACAGATTGACATCGCCCCGACCGATCAGTCTCAGATCGTGACAGCCATTTACCGCCTTATCAACGCCGACGCGACGGAGCTCGCCCGCAACATCACGAGCGTCTATGGCAAGAAGCGCCGCAAAGGCGTCGAGGCGCCCACCGCTGAAGCGAACCGTTCCAACAACATCCTGATCGTTCGAGGGACGAAGAAGCAGGCCGACGAAATCTACGAGCAGATGATCAAGCCGGTTGAAGATCAGGCCGCCGGTGAGGGGCGTATCAGGGAAATCCTCTCGCTCGAATTCGCCGAAGCGGCTGAAGTGGCCCGTATCATCAATGAGGAGATCAACAAGGCCAAGCCCAAGGGCAAAGGTAACATCCGCCAGCCCATCACGGTGATCGCCAACGAATCGCTCAATTCGCTCATCGTCAGCGGTTCCGCTGACGATGTGAAGGAATTCACCGCACTTGCCCGCAGTCTCGACAAAGAGCCGGCCAGCATGGCTGAACGCGTCACGCGCGTTTACGACGTGAAGTTCGCCGATCCCAACTCGCTCGTGAACACGCTTAAGAACATGTTTCGCAAACAGCGAGGCCAACGCCCGGAAGAGTCCGTGGAAGTGGGCTACGACTGGGGTACGAGCAAACTGGTCGTCACCGCCCTACCGAAGAATCTGAAGATCATCGAAACCGCCCTCGGACAAATCGACGTTGAGTCGACCACCATTCGCAACGAGCGCGTCGTCAAGCTCGAGTACGCCAGCGCCGACGAGTTGGCGCGAAATCTACAGACGATGTTTCGTCAGAACATCCGCGGAAAACGTGGCGAGCAATCGATGACCATCTTCGGGGACGTCGCCACCAACTCCCTGATCGTCTATGCCAACGATCCGGAGTTCGAACGCGTTGATTCAATCATCAAAGCTCTCGACATCAAACCGGAGGAATCACGCGATCGGCAGATGAAGAGCTTCACACTTTCCAACACCAATCCGTGGACCGTGTCCGATGCCATTCGACAAATCTACAAGCCGAAAGGCCGCCAGGCGAATCCGCGAGACCAGGTGATCGCCCTCGCCGAAGGAACCACCATGTCCGTCATCGTTTCGGCATCGCCCGAGAAGATGCTGGAGATCGAGAAACTGGTCGCGGAGTTCGACAAGCCCGGACGCTCCGATTCCAACGTCCACGTGGTGGAGATCAAACATGCTGACGCGGGCGCGGTCGCCCAAGCCCTCCAGCAGATTTTCGTTCAGACCGGTGGGCGAAACGTCAGAGGCCAGGCAACCATCCAGATAAGCAACCCGCGCGGGTCAAGCATGGTCGTCGTCAAAGCCAACGACCAGATGTTCGACCGAGTGGTCGCCACCATCAACGAACTTGACACCGCCTCAGCCAAGTCCGATGAAATCGAAGTCATCGCGCTGCAGCATTCGGAGGCCGACAAAATGCAGGAGATGCTCGAAAAATTCCTGCGCAAGTCCGGCCAGGGGCGACGCGGCGCCGAGCTCGCCGGGGACATCCGCATCAGCGCCAACCCAAGCAACAACACGCTGGTCATCGCCGGCGACGCCGAAGAGGTCGCCCGACTCAAAGCGACGATTGCCAAGATCGACGTCGAAGTGGAAGGTGCCGGCAACGCCCCGCAGATCATCCAACTTCAGCACGCCAGAGCGTCACAGATCGAACCGGTACTAACGCAAATGTTCATCGACGGCGGACAAGGCCGACGGGGCGGACGACGCGGGAGAGGCAAGTCCTCTTCATCGACCATGATACCTGTCATCGCCGCCGACGATCAGAGCAACACGCTGATCGTGCGCGCCAGCCCCTCCGATTTTGGCATGATCGAAGATCTCATCACCAAGCTTGACTCCGACAAGCAGGACGAAAAATCATTCGTCCAACTCATCCCGATGGCGGAAGGCATCAACGTGACGGATTTGGCCCAGCTCGTCGAAGAGACCGTCAATCGCCACGAGCAGATTCGGGCGGATCAGTTCCCGGGCATGGACGCCGGATCGGTCGTCATCAACCCCGACCCGCGCACCAACGTGCTCGTTGTCGCGGGCACGCCGAGCCTGTTCCCCGAGGTCGAGCGGTTGGCCAAAAGCCTCGAAAAAATGGGCCCGACAGGCCGCCTCAGCGTGCGACGGATCAAACTTCAGAGCAAAACGCCCGAGGAAGTGACGCGATTGCTCGAACGCATTATTCAGGAAAACGTGCAGAGCAAGTCAGGCAGCGGAAAGGCCAAGGGGCGTCGAGGAACGACCAAACGAAAGCCCAGCAGACGACCCACGACCAAGAAACGCAGAAGGTAGATCAGACGCCGTTCGCCGTTGCCGCCGGCGTGGTCCACCGGGACTCGTGCCGGTCTCTTGGAGGATTTGTGCGTCGGTAGCCGAAAATGAAAGTAGGCGCATGGTCGGTTTCGTGGTTGAATCTTCCCAGTGCGGTTCCAGAATTCGCGTCGAGCGGATCGAATCGTTCGGTGGAAGCAGATTTAAGGCGGGGACGCGGACAGTCGCTCGACCAGCGTCGAGCATGAAGCAATAGAGGTGACCATGATGGTGTCCAAGACAATGCAGCGGTTGATGGCGAAATCGTGCACGCAAATCCTGCTCATCGTGATCGCGATGGCCGGTTTGACAATGCCGATCGCCATCGCAGACGATCAGCAGGCCAAACGCGATCAGGACGAGACCGACGCGATTCGCAAGCTCATCGAACGCGCCCAGCAAAAGCAAGCCAACCGTGCCACCAACGCGTCCGCCGACCCTGCGCAGCAGTCGCCACCGATGCAATTAAAGTTAAGCGGTAACGATGTTTCCGTCGAGGTGCTCGACAACGGTGAGATCGTCCTCATCGGAAACGACGATGACCTTGCCATTCTCGAATCCTTCATTGAACTGCTCGATCAGCAGGCTCCCGAGAAAGCATCGGTTCTGCACACCCTAAAGAGTGCTCCCGCCAAGGACGTCGCTGAAAAGTTGCAGAGCATTGTCGAGGAGCTTTGGCCTGCCTCCAAAGACCTCCCCGAGCAGCGCATCACGACCATCGCCGTCACATCCAACGTCATCCTCATCATCGGGCCCAACGATCGCATCGATCGCGTGGTCGAGATCGCCGACGCCATCGACGAGGTCAAAGCCGCCATTCCCGCGTTTCAAACCATGAAGTTCTTCATCAAGTACCGCAAAGCCGTCGAAGTCGTGGACCAACTCGAAAAGATCATCACGAAGCTCAACGCTCAGCGGCCTGATTCCGAGGAGATCACCCTGGAGGCCAACGACGCCGACAACAGCGTGATGGTCTTCGGGCCCGAAACGCTGCGCGAACAGCTTCAATCCCTCATCGACCAGATCGACGTTGAGCCCGTCAAAGGTCATGGCCACGTCAAGCTCGTCATCTTTCCGCTCATCAACACCGCCGCCGACGATCTCGCCAGCACCCTCACCGACATGCTGACGACCGACGCGGGCAAGAAGGATGTTCAGGAAACGATCCGCCGTTTGAGCATCATCAAGCGCGAGGCGGACGGAACCCACACCGAACTCACGCCGCTCAACCTCGACGTACCGCTGCGCATCTTCTCCGACAAGGGAACCAACTCGGTCATCATCGCCACCGTCGACGAGAACATCGCACCGTTCGCCGAGATCATCGAGATCCTCGACGGCACGCCGTTGGGGCACGAGCTGAAAATGCGCATCTTCCCCCTCAAGTTCGCCGATGCGGAGTCGGTCCAGGGAATTCTCGAGCAGATGTTCGACGACGGAAAGAAGCTCCCCGAACGCGCCCCGGGCGGCACGAAGACCGAAGCCGTCCCCCAGGGAACGCTCGGCACTGCGCTCGTCTACAACGTCGGCATCGCCATCGACAAGCGCGCCAACATCGTCTTCGTCTCAGGCCGACCCGAGCAACTCGTGCTTTCGGAACTGGTCGTCAATGAACTTGACGTGCCGGTCACCTCGGTCAAATTCCCGTTGCAGTTGCTCTTTTTGGGCGACCGACTCGACGCGACCCGCGTGTCCTCGGTCATCACGGAACTCTTCGACAAGAGGATGGAGTTGTACAGCGACACCGATATGGGCACGCTCGCCAAGGCCCGCGAGAAGGTCTTCCTCACCGTTGACGTCGCCAGCAACGCATTGATCGTGTCCGCGTCGGAGGAAAACTATGCCGAAATCGAATCCATCATCGTGCAACTCACCGCCGCGACGCAGCGCGTCATCAACGACATACGCCTGATCACCTGCGACAAGACCAACGCGTCGGACCTCGTATCCAAGATCGACGACCTCTGGCAACGTCGAGCCAAGCTCAAACCTGAAGGCGCCATCGAGGACACCCCCGTCATCGTCGCGGACCAACGCAGCAACGCGCTGATCATCGCTTCCAGCGCGGAAGACTACGACGCCATTCAGTCGCTCATCACCCAGCTCGAATCTCAGCCCCTCTCTCCCATCGCGGAGATTCGTCTCATCGTCCTCAAGAACAACGACGCGAAGACCACCGGCGACATGCTCAAGTCGCTCTTCGAAGAGCGTGCCAAGCAACGCCTCACCACCGGCCAGGACGAAAACCCGACAGACCGGGTCGCCGTCGCAAGCGACCTTGCCACCAACTCCATCCTCGTTGCCTCCAGCGAGGAGAACTTCAACGAAATGAGTCGCATCGTCAGCGCCATCGACATCGAGCCGATCGTTGAAGGCGTGGTCCAATACTTCGTCCTCAAAAATGCAGAAGCGTCCGACGTGGCGGACAAGGTGAAAGACATCTTCGGGCAGGGGCTGTACCACCCGTCCGCCGGACTCGACAATCCCATTGCCAAGGAACGTCAGAAAGTCGCCCTCATCTCCGACGCCCGTTCCAATTCCATCATCGTCAGCGCCTCGCGCCAAAACCTCTCAATCGTCGAGACGCTCATCAAGCAGATGGACGGTGAAATCGCCGATCTGCTCAAGGATGACACCAAGATCATCCCGTTGGAGTTCGCCGACGCGGTGCGCCTCACCGACATGCTGACACAACTCTTCGAGGGTCGGCAGTCTGACGCCGTCGAACCCGACCTTTTCCGCAAGCCCACCATTCTCGCCGATGCGAGAAGCAACACTCTCATCATCTCAGGCGCTCGCGATTCGCTTCAACGTTGCGAAGGCCTCATCGAGCAGCTCGATCGCCCCGCCGGTGCTCCCACCGCCACGTTCGAGGTCTACGCGCTCAAGCACGGATCAGCCATCAAGCTTGCCACCAAAATGCAGGAGGCCTTCGACAACCGCGCCCAGGGGCAGGAAGAAGCCGGTGTGCCCATCAGCATTCAAGCCGACGAAGCGTCCAACAGCCTCATCGCCAGCGCCTCACGCAGTGACCACGAGCAAGTCGCCAGCTTGCTCAAACTGCTCGATCGCCCCTCGAACATCGCCAAACAGTTTCAGATCTTCCCCCTTACCAAGACCAAAGCCGAGGTCATCGCCGACACGCTCGACCAATTGTTCCAACAGCAGGCTGATGGCGGCTCCGGCCGCGCCGACGCGATCGCCGTCCAGCCCGACGCCCGCAGCAACTCGCTCGTCGTTTGGGCATCACCGTCGGAAATGGACAACATCGCAACCATCGTCAACCAACTCGACACCGCCGAGTCCGTCGTCGAAATGACCGTCAAAGTCATTCGACTCAAGCAAGCACTCGCCGAAGACTTCGCGAAAATTCTCCAAGACACGCTCGGCGTCGGCGATCAACAAGGTGACAACGAGAGCGCCGTCATACTCTCGTTCACCGAAACGCTCGACGACGGAACGGAAGTCCTCCGCAAGCTCATGCGACAGGACATCACCATCACACCCGACCCACGCACCAATTCGCTCATGGTGATGGCCCCCGCTGAAAGCATGGACCTTCTCGAAGCCATGATCGTCGACTTCGACCGCGTCAAACCCGTGACGGCTGAGATCCGCATGTTCCCGCTCGTCAACGCAGATGCGGATGAAGTCGTCCAGCGGCTTGAGGATGTCTTCGGTACCGGAGATTCCGGCGGAGACGGCATTGAGCGAACTTTGGTTTTCGGTGGCGAGGACTCGTCCGCTGGAGGCGGCGAAGGATCGACGCTCCGTCTCGAGCTGCGCTTCACTGCCGACCGGCGAACCAACACTGTTGTCGCCGCCGGCAACCCCATTGATCTGAGTATGGTCGAACAGCTCATCGCCCAGCTCGACGCCCGCGATATCGACGAACGCGTGCAAGAGATCTACCGGGCACGCTTCATGCCTGCGACGGATATCGCGTCCGCCCTCGATGAGTTCAGTCAGGCCGAAAATCAACTCCTCAGCGAACTGGACGACGCGGTTTCGATCCGCCGTCGTGCTGACAAGCAGGTCACCGTCGTCAGCGACGAAGACAGCAACACCATTTTGCTCGGTGCCAGCCAACGCAACTATCCGCAATACATGGACCTCATCCGTCAAATCGACAAGCCCGCACCGCAGGTGATGATTTCCGTTCTCATCGCCGAAGTCTCCATGGACGATCGCTACGAGTTGGGCGTCGAATTTGCAGCCCAAGACCTGAACTTCACCGAGAACGCGTTTACCAATCCCAACGGCGTCATCCAGGGTGAGAAGGCCGACGTGGTGTTCGGGACGGACATCGGCGCTGCCGGTGTTGGGTTCGGCGGATTGTCTCTCACTGTGTCGGGCGAGGACTTCAGCTTTCTCTTTCATGCGCTCGAATCGCAAGGCGAATTCGAAGTGCTCTCAAGACCCACCCTCCTCGTCCAAAACAACGCCGAAGGCAACATCACCATCGGCGACCGAGTGCCGATCGTCTCAGGGTCCACCAGCGCGGGCGGTCAAAGCTCCACCCAGATCCAATACGAAGAAGTCGGGATCATTCTGCAGGTCACGCCGCACATCAATCCCGATGGTTATGTCAATCTGGAAATCGCTCCAGAGATTTCGCAAATCAGCAATCAATCGTTGCAGGTGGCCGAAGGGTTGAACGCAGCCGTCTTCTCCCAGCGAACTGCCGAAACCACAGTGACGATTAAGGATGGTGAGACGGTCGTACTCGGTGGCCTGATCACCGAAAACATCCAGAATTCGGTCGTCAAAGTCCCATTCTTCGGCGACCTTCCCTACATTGGCGAGCTGTTCAAGACGACCAACAAGAATTCGACCAAGACCGAACTGTTGATCGTCTTGACCGTCAACGTTTTGCGAAACGAGGAAGAACTCAAGAAGATGTCCGAGGAGGAGCTCGGACGGACCGGGCGGTTCCCAGAACGCATTAAGAGGCACCCCCTGATGCAGGGGCTGAGGATTCGCGCCGACGACGATCTGCTCGGGCCGGTTGATGATGGCAAGGACCAACGTCGGATGGAGATCGAGACGCCGGAACTCGATCGATCCATCTACGGTCCGATTCCCAGACACTACGGCCCGACACTGCCGACGGCGTCCGTCGAGCAGACCGGTACGCTGTCCCGCCGCGCAGTTTACGGGCCGCGACTCGTCAGAAACGAGCCCTAGGGCAGCGGGACGTCACGAGTGGACCCGCGGGCGTGTCACTGCTCTCGAGCGGTGCGACCGCGATCGGTAGGTCGGGCTCTGCCCGACGCGCAGTTGTTTGTTCCAGTCAATCGCTCGGCTGAATCCATGCGAAACACGACTCTGCGAATCCTGGCCTTTGTTTCGCCCGCACTTTTGCTCGCAGGGTGTTCCCTCGCGCCGACCCATCTTCGGCGAGACATCGTGCGCATCAGCCCGTTTTACAGCACCAGGGCGATCTGGCTGAACTTCGAGGATCCGCCCACCAACGTTCCCCAAGGCCTCAAATTCACCGTCTTCCTCGGCACTGCCAACCAGAAGCTCGGAATGTTCGGAGACGGAACGATGCTCGTCGAAATGTTCCGTGTCGAGAAAGACGACCAAGGCAAGCCCGTCCGCGTCCCCGTCAAGAAGTGGTCTTACAATACGAAACAGTGCTACCCGTTTCGCAGCAAGCGGCGCACGCGCTACGGATGGGGTTATGGTCTTCGACTGCCCTGGGGCGACGTCGACGTGCTCGGTAAAGAAATCGTACTGGTCGTCTCGTTCAAGCGACTCGACGGCATGATCATCCACAGCCAGCCCAAATACCTCAAGGTTCCCCCGGTGGTCTACCCGGATCGAGCGTGATGTCCGCAACTTCTCGGCTCCAAGGCCAGCGTGAAAGCTCTTCCCCAACCGAACCCAACCCTTTAGCCCTCGCGAACAAGCGGACATCCAGCCAACCAGCGTGTGCGATCCCAAACATGCCGGCCGTGTTCCGTGAACGCGTCGTCCGCATCGTTCTGACCGCTTGCTTCGCGATCGTCGTCACTGCGATATCCGCCTGCGACCCGGCGGCAAACACGAATCCCCCCGCGTCCGCCAATCTTGGCCCCGCCGAGACCATCGCGATGCTTCGCGAGTACCGAGCCGCCCGGCGGTACGATCGAATCGAACCGTACCTGCTTCCCCAT